>DAINPX010000030.1:0-15162 GCA_036743235.1 Melioribacteraceae bacterium | reverse complement strand
TCCTATTAATTCAAATTCGCAAGCCAATAACCTTTCGGTTGCTATTTGTTCTTCAATATCACCTACAATACCGCCGGTAAAACTGGTAAATTGTGTAATAACCATGTATTGCCTGCTAAGGGTTATTATTTGTTGTTTGATTTCATTAGCTTCCGGCGAGTTCGGATTTAAATTGTTATATAATACTAAAAGATGCTCAATTTTTGTTTTTGCCCATATTTTGGGTAAAAATTGGAATTCGGGTAATTCGTTTCCTGTTAAATCAAAATTATAATTATACTCTACTTGATTACCGAAAGCATTACCCGAAAACTTAATATTTACATTTGCAGGCTCAATATATCGCCCCGAAATAATTAATTGAGTTCCTTTGTACATGTCCGGCAAATTTTTAGGGTAAATTTCTAATGCAACATTTGGGCTTATGGTAATTTTAGGATTAAGCAAAACGGGGTTACGGATTGTTAAATAAAATTCTGAAATTGCTTGTTGAAGTTGCGTTGTACCTACAAAAGAAGCAAAACCCTTGTTATTTGTAGATATAATGTTTAATAATTGTTTGTTTACATAACTTCCTACTCCAAAGGAATATAAACAAATTGTTGTATCCGTACTTCTTATTAAATTATTTATGTGCTGGCTTAAAGCATTAGGTTCGGTAATACCCATTGTAGGTTCACCGTCCGTAAAAAATAAAATTATATTGGCATAAGAGGAACCCGAGTTAGTAAATTGAGGAACTGCAACATCAAAAGCACCGGAAATATTAGTTGATCCGGTAGCTTGAAGCCCGTTAATAAAATTAATTGCAGCTTGAATATTTTCGGCATCGGCTAAAACATGATTCGGTTTAAAAGATGTAGCATTAGATGAAAATGCAACTAAATTAAACATATCGCCCGGGTTTAAATTGTTTACTACAAAGCGGGCTGATTCTTTTGCTTGTTCCATTGTATTGCCGTACATACTGCCGGATTGGTCTATTATAAATGTAAATCTTTTATTAATTGTAGAAGAATTATCGTTTGGATCGGGTTCTGCAACAAAAGTAAAAAATCCCTTCCCGTAAGTATCCGGCACAACAGAATCCGGCACAAAAGTGCTAAAACCAAATAAACCCAATTGTGAAAGCGATAAATTGTAATTTACATTATAGTTTTTATTGGCAGGTTCTTCATATAAGTGGTAATAAATGGTTCCTAAATTACCCGTATTTGTAATAGTGGCACCTGTATGGCTTGTAAAATTCAAGCTGTCAATTGTTCGTGAGCTATTCAACTTAAAGTCAAAAATTTGTTCATTTATAAATGAAGTTTGAATTAAAGTATAACTATTGGGATAATTAAAAAATACTTTGCCGTTTTTATAACTTAAAAGTTGTACGTATGTTAATTCCACTACAATTAACGAATCGTTTAAAATTTCTTGAGGAATTGAAAAGTACAAAGGCGTATTACCTAAATACTGTTTTATTTGGGGATTAATGTTACCTCCCGGGTGTGTTGTATCTTGTGGTGTTGCTGCAATATTTGCTTGATACCAAATGTTCTTTACTTTCCACATAAGTTTGGTAGCGCTTGCCCCGTCTGCCAAAGGAAAGCCGTATTTTACGTAAACGTCAATTCCTAATTCGTTTTTAAATGTTTGAGTGGTTTTAATTACCGCTACCTGATTGTTTACATTAACTTCAACTTGTGATTTTACAAGTTTTAAGCAAATTCCGTTTTCGTCGTTAAAAATTGCTACACCGTTGGCAAATAACGGCAAGGTAATAATTACATATAATAAAATGAAAATTTTTCTCATTTCAAAACCTCTTTTTGTTTCATGTAAAATTAGATAAATTTATCCGTATATACAAATAAAAATTTGTTGGTGTGATTTATAGCACTTAGTATTTGTATTGCCTAATTATTGAAAAACTATGGAAACTGAAACTTGACTTTAAAGTTTCCGCAGTGTATATTTGAATGTAAAATTAATACAACTTGGTAAAATTATGATTGAAGAGAGACAAAATATTATTCAGTACACTTCTAAAGTTCTATTTACGTATGGTATAAATTCATTAACTATGGATACAATTGCTCAGGGGTTAAGGATGAGCAAAAAAACTTTATATAAGTACTTTAGCAGTAAAGAAGATTTAATAGATGCAGTAATTGAACAAATAATGGCAAACATTAAAAGTAATGTTGAACAGGTTATTGTCAGTAATGTAAATGCTATTGAAAAGCTTTTTAATGTTTTAAAGATAATTGTGCAATCGCTGGGTAGGTTAAATCCCGATTATTTACAATTCTTAAATGCAAAAGGATTTAGGCATTGGGAAAAAATTGAAAATTTTAGAAGACAAATAGTTGCAAAAAACTATATCAAAATTATTGAACAAGGAAAATTAGAAGGGTTTATTGAAGATAAGCCGACAATTATTTTAATAACCGGAGCGTATGGAATTGTTAAAAGCATAGTTAATCCCGAATTTGTATTAAATAACAATTTTTCGTTTGAAAGTGCGGCAAAGTATGCAATCGGTTTAGTAATTAATGCTTGTGCAACCGAAAAAGGAAAACAATTATATAATAAACTTAGTGAAGGAATATAAAATGAAATACTTATCAATTATTTTGTTAATATTTGGGCTGGTGGCTTGTTCGGGTAACGGTAGCGAAAATATTATAGAAGAATCCGGGACAATAGAAACTAAAGAAGTTGTAATAAGTGCACAAGTAGGGGGAGTAGTCTCTAAATTAGTGCATGATGAAGGAGACTATGTTAAAGAAGGGGATACTCTTTTAATTATTGATCACGAAGCTTTAACCTTACAATTAAAACAAGCCGAAGCAATTGAACAAGCAGCCAAATCGCAATATGATTTATTGATTAACGGAGCAAGAAAAGAAGATATAAAACAATCGTTTGAATTGTTAAATCAGGCAAAAGCAAATTACAGTTTGTCGGAAAAAGATTTTATTAGAATGAAAAACTTATATGAAAGTAAAGCAATTACAAAAAAACAGTTTGATGATGCAGAGACAAAATATTTAGTTAACAAATCGCAACTAAATGCTGCAGAAGAATCGTATTCAAAAATTAGAAATTTATCACGTCCCGAAGAAAAAGAACAAGCAAAAGCAAATTTAGATAAATCGAATGCAGCGGTTTTGCTTGTAAAGAAAAGTATAAAAGATTGTTTTGTTATTTCTCCATTAAGCGGAGTAATATCTAAAAAATTTAACGAAAAAGGTGAATATGTAGCACCTTTAGGTTCGTTATTTAAAATAGCAAATTTAGATGATGTTGAAATAAAAGTATATGTTTCAGAAACTGACTTGGGGAAAGTTAAATTAAATCAATCTGCAAAAATATCTGTTGATAGCTTTAAAGATAAAGTATATAACGGAAAAGTAGTTTATA
This sequence comes from Melioribacteraceae bacterium, assembly GCA_036743235.1. Taxonomy (GTDB): domain Bacteria; phylum Bacteroidota; class Ignavibacteria; order Ignavibacteriales; family Melioribacteraceae; genus JAEXOD01. The sequence goes on along the minus strand of DAINPX010000030.1, from coordinate 11,745 downwards.
TATCACCCGAAGCGGAATTTACACCAAAAAATATACAAACAAAAGATGAACGAACAAAATTGGTTTATGCTGTTAAAATTAAAGTAAATAACGAAAACGGCGAGCTAAAAAACGGTATGCCGGCAGATGCAAAAATAATTTTGAACTAAATATTATGAACGCAATAATAAACATAAAAGATTTGACAAAAAAATATGGGATGATAACAGCCCTAAATAATCTTTCGCTTATAGTAAATAAAGGCGAAATGTTCGGATTGGTTGGACCGGATGGAGCGGGTAAAACTACAACAATAAGAATTTTATGCGGGTTAATAGGCTTTGATAACGGTACGGTTGAATTAATGGATAAAAACGTTAAAAAGTACTCGGCAGATATTCAAAAAAAAATAGGATACCTTTCACAAAAATTCAGTTTATACGGTGATTTAAGCATAGATGAAAATATTGAATTTTTTGCAGAAATACACAACGTTACCGATTATTATGCAAGAAGAGAGGAATTATTAGAATTTACCAGACTAAAACCGTTCCGAAGCAGATTGGCAGATAACTTATCAGGAGGAATGAAACAAAAATTGGCTCTTGCGGCAAGTTTAATTCATAAGCCCGAAATATTGTTTTTGGATGAACCGACAACCGGAGTTGACCCGGTAAGTAGAAGAGATTTTTGGAAAATATTATCGGGACTATTAAAAGAAGGAATTACAATATTTATGACTACACCCTACTTAGACGAAGCCGAAAGATGTAATAGGGTAGCATTAATGAACAAAGGCGAGATATTGGCAATGGACAGCCCTGCTGAAATTAAAAGAAAAGTAGGTAAACAAGTTGTTGAAATAGTTGTTAATAACATAAAAGAAATATTTGATAAGTTAAAAGTTGATTATGGTTTTGATGTACAAATGTTTGGAGATAAAATTCATCTTGTGGTAAATAATCCAGATGAAGAAGAAAAAAAGATACGCAAAACTATACAAGAAATGAATAGAACTATTATTTCGAGTAGAATAATAGCACCATCTTTAGAAAATGTTTTTATAAATTTAATTAAAGAAGCAAACTAAAAACGGTAAAGAAAAATGAAAAATTTAATAATATTATTTTTATTAATAGTGGTAAGTATAAACGGTCAAAGTAAAAAGTTATCGCTTAACGAAAGTCTGGAAATTGGACTTAAAAATAGTAAAGATATAAAAATTGCAAAATCTGTTGTAAAGCAAAGTGATTATGAGCAGAAAGAATATAGCGGCTATTTATTACCAAAACTATCGTTTGGGGCTTCGTATAGTCGGTTAAGTAAAGTTGACCCGTTTCAAATAACAATGCCTTTTTCTCCAAATCCTATTAAAATACAAGACGCAATATTAAATAATTACAATTTAAAATTAAATTTACAACAACCATTGTTTACGGGGTTTAAATTAAGTTCACTAAAAGAATCCGCAGAAAACAAATATACGGCAAACGAGTTAGAGTTGGAAAACGAGAAGAATAAAACCGCATTTAATATAATAACCGCATATTATAATTATTTTAAGTCTATAAAAGTTTTACAAATTGTTACGGAAAACTCGGAACGGCTGAAACAACATTTGGAAGATACCAAAATTTTTGTAGAAAACGGATTGGCAACAACTAATGATTTATTAAAAATTGAAGTAAGATATAATAACAACGAACTATTAAAAATAAACGCTGCTAACAATTTGGAATTGGCTAAAACGCAATTTAATAAAACAATTGGGGTTGAATTAAACGAGACAACAGAGATTGAGTTGATAGAGCCGAATGTTAATGAAATTAAAACAGATTACAATACCGATTTAACAATAGCATTTGCAGAAAGATTAGAATTGAAATCGTTACTTTATAGATTACAATCGGCAAATAATTTAATAACTGCTTCAAAAAGTTTTTTATATCCCAATATTTATTTAACCGGTAATGTATATTATAATAAACCAAATCAAAGAGAAATGCCTTTAAAAGATGAATTTAAAGATACTTGGGATATATCACTTGTATTAAACTGGGAGCTTTGGGATTGGGATGTTAATTCATCAAAAGTTGAACAAACTACTGAAGTTAAAAATCAATTAGAAACAAAATATCAACAATTAAAAGAAAGTGTTGAACAAGAAGTTTATTCAAATTATCTAAAAGTAATTAGCGAATACAATAAAATAAAAGTAAGTAAATTAATGTTAAGGTCGTCTGAAGAGAATTATAGAATAAGCAAAGAAAAATATAATAATCAGTTATTAACCAGTTCCGATTTGATTGATGCCGAAACAAATTTATTAGATTCACAAATAAGCTTAACAAACTCGTTAATTGATTATGAATTGGCAGTAGCTGCCTATACAAAATCTTTAGGTAAAAAATTATACTAAAGGAAATAAAATGAAATCCATAATTGTAGATAAATTAAGAAAAGAGTTCGGAAAATTTGTATCGGTTAATTCTATATCTTTTGAAGTTGAGCAAGGAGAAATATTTGGTTTTTTGGGGGCAAACGGAGCAGGCAAATCGACAACAATAAGAATGTTATGCGGAATTTTAGAACCTACAAGCGGAGATGCTTTGGTAGGAGGTTATAGTATAAAAACTAAGCCGGATAAAGTAAAACAAAATATTGGGTATATGTCTCAAAGGTTTTCGTTATACAACGATTTAACGGTTGAAGAAAATATAAACTTTTTTGGTGGTATATACGGGTTAAACGGTACAGAATTAAAAGAAAGAAAAAAATGGGTACTTAAAGCTGCAAATTTAACGGGAAAAGAAAAACTGTTAACAGGTTCTTTGCCCGGAGGTATAAAACAACGGCTTGCTTTAGGCACTGCCGTAATTCATAAACCTAAAATAGTATTTTTGGATGAACCCACTAGCGGTGTTGACCCTATTAGCAGAAGAAATTTTTGGGATTTAATTAACGAATTATCGGATGAAGGTGTTACTATTTTTGTAACTACACATTATTTGGAAGAAGCCGAATTTTGCAATAATATAATTTTAATTAATGCAGGAAATTTAATTGCCGAAGGAAGCTCTAAAAAGTTGAAGGAAGATTATATTGATAAAGATCTTTATGAAATTGAATGTGATAATATTGTTGAAGCATTAACCTTTTTATCTGAAGCTAAATTTGTTGACGAAACCTCGGTTTTTGGTAATAAAATTCATATTGGGGTTAACAAAACAATGACTGATATAAAAATGATAGAAAGTTATTTAAATTCAAAAAATATTTATAATGTAAAATCTTCTTCTATTACACCTTCGTTGGAAGACGTGTTTATTCACTTGTTGGAAAAGGAGAATAAAAATGTTAAATAGATTAATTGCAGTTTCCAAAAAAGAAATTAAACAAATATTACGTGATAAAAAAATGCTCGGTATTTTGCTTGGCTTTCCCGCTTTTTTATTAATAATATTTGGTTATGCCGTAAATTTTGATGTTCATCACGTAAAAACCGTAATATATGATAAAGATAATTCCATTGCAAGCAAAAACTTAATTAAAGAGACTTTTAACTCGGAGTATTTTGATATTATAGGATATATAAACAAAGATAGCGAAATAAAATATTTACTTGATGAAAAAATTGCTCAAGCTGTATTAATAATACCCAATAATTTGGAAAGAGATATATATAAGAAAAATAATCCCATTAAAGTTCAGGTTTTAATTGACGGGGTTGACGGTAATACTGCTCAAGCAATTAAAAATTATTTTAATTCGGGCATTCAAACTTTTAATAATAAAATTAATATAGAATTATTGAATAAAGCAGGTATAAAAACAAATCAAGCAGTTAAGTACGAACCAAAATATTGGTTTAATCCTGAATTAAAGTCATCAAAATTTTTAATACCGGGTTTAATCGGTTTAATTTTGGTGATTACGGCAATTATAAGTGTTTCTTTATCACTTGTTCGTGAAAAGGAAAGAGGAACAATTGAACAAATAAATGTTTCTTCAATACGAATTGTTGAATTATTGGTTGGTAAATCATTACCTTATTTCGTTTTGGCTTTGTTTAATGCTTTATTTGTATTGGTTGCCGGGTATGTTTTTTTTGATGTAAGCGTAACAGGAAGTTACTGGTTATTGTTGTTATCAACAGTCGTGTTTTTAATGGCATCTTTAAGTATTGGAATTTTTATATCGGTAATTGCCGAAACTCAACAGTTGGCTTTTACCATGGCAACTTTTGTTTCTATGCTTCCTTCGGTAATATTATCGGGGTTTATTTTTCCCATAGATAGTATGCCGTATTTAGTGCAATTATTAACTAATATAACACCCGTTAAATTTTATATTATTGCCCTAAGGGGAATAATATTAAAAGGAGTAGGTCTAAGTGCTTTTTACATGCAGTTAATATATTTAATGTTGTTTTTTGTTGTTTTTATGTCTTTATCGGCAATTCTAAATTATAGGAAGAATAAAATTGCATAGATTAATTTATACGATACATAAATTAAAATTGGATTAAAATAATGAATACAGTGTTAGTTTTTATTAAAAAAGAATTTTTACAGTTTACAAGAGACCCAAAGATGTTTGTAATAATATTGGTTGCTCCCGTTATTCAGCTAATATTTTTAGGATATGCAGCCAATATGGATGTTAACAAAGTTTATACTGTAGTGTTTGATAAAGATAGAAGCAACGAATCAAAAGAATTTATAAGAAATTTTGAAAAATCGGGATATTTTGAAATAATTGACTATGTTGATAATTACGATGATTTAACGAAAGCAATTGATAAAAATAATGCTTTAGTCGCATTAATAATTCCCACTGATTTTAGTAAAAACAAAAATTTAAACAGAACTATTGATGTGCAGGCAATTTTTGATGGTTCGGACGGAAATAAATCATCAATTGCACAAGGGTATATGCAATCGATTGTTCTTAATTATTCAACAAATATAAATTTAGAGTATATTAATAAAAGAGGGCTGAAGATTGAAACGTTACCAAAAATTGTTTCGGAAGTAAGAGTTTGGTATAATCCTGAACTTAAAACAAGAAATTTTATGGTGCCGGGTATTGTTGGGTTGCTTTTAATGATAATAACACTTTTATTAACGTCACTTGCAATAGTAAAAGAAAAAGAGATTGGAACTTTAGAACAATTAATTGTATCTCCTATTAAACCATATCAAATGATTATTGGTAAATTAGTCCCTTTTGCGTTAATGGGGTTTGTTTCAATTATTGTTGTATTAACTGCAATGATGGTTGTTTTTGAAATACCCGTAAGAGGAAATATGGTCTTTTTATTTGTATGTTCAGGAATATTTATATTAAATTTATTAGGTTTGGGCTTGTTTATCTCCATATTTTCAAAAACCCAACAACAGGCAATGATGTTATCTATTTTTGGGTTAATGATGCCAATGATATTTTTATCGGGATTTTCTTTTCCTATTGAAAACATGCCGTTAGTAATTAAAACAATAACTTATATAATCCCTTTGCGTTATTTTATGACTATAATAAGGGGAATAATACTTAAAGGTATTGGTTTTGCGGAACTTTGGAAAGAACTTTTAATACTTACCGTAATGGGTATAGGTATATTAGTTTTAAGCATAAAAGGATTTAGAAAAAAATTAGAATAATTATAAGCATAGGCATATTTTTTTATTGTCGGAATTAATTATGAGTTTAACAAACATAATAGCTATTTACATATTATTCTTAAATTCGTTTTTGTTTGCTCAAACAAATGACCAAATATTGGGAAAGTGGACGGTAGAAGATAGCGGCAATATTGTTGAAGTTATTAAAACCAATAATAAATACTGGGCTAAAATTATTGAAGTTGCAAATGGTGAAAACGATAATATTAAAAAAGATTTAATTGTTCTTAAAAATTTTGAATATAATAAAGATGAGAATAACTATATTAAGGGAACTGTTTATGCCCCCAAATTACATAAGGAATTTAGAGGCACATTAAAAATAACAGATAAAAATGTATTATCCGTAAAGGCAAACATGGCTTTTTTTAGTAAAGAAGTTAAATGGTTTAGAATATATAGTAAATAGAATTTAGCCAATAATATTAATTATTGTAAATTGTTTAAAGATAGTTTGTATTAGTAAAACAATCTATCTTCTTTCCATTTCCTTTTTTAAGTTCAATTGTTTTGTTTTAACTTTTTTAATGTAAAAAATTAAAAACACATCTAAAATTATTCCTAATAAAAATACAATTGCAGTTATGTATATTAATAAATTCTTTTTGTTTATTACAGCTTTAACATTAGGGGGAATTATATAAGATGTATTAGGCAAATTGGGATTAATAAATATTGGAATACTTTTGCCAAAACTTAAAAAACGTTGCATGCTTTTAGCGTTTTCAAAATTTGTATAAGGTGAATAATCAAAACTAATTGTTTCGCCGGTATAATTTATATTTTGGAAACTATATTGATATTTAACAACATTGTTGTATCCGGGAATTGTTCTTTTATCTCTTTTTATTTGTATTTCCTCAATATCCGATTTAATAATTTGGGCTTCAACTACATTCCATTTTAATGATGAATTATAATATTTAGCAAGTTTGGTTAAATTGTTTATCTGAAAAAATAAAACAATAACAATTATAAAAGGAACTAATCCGCCTAAACCTGCCAAAATAGGTGCAAATTTTATCGATTTATCTAATTGTTCTTTTGCTTCGGTTTTGGGTAATATGAAACCGCTAAAAATATTTTTGCCGTCATCAAACATAATTAAATTATTATCATAATTAGAGTTAAAATAATAATCCAAATAAATAGGCAATTTTTTTAATCTTTTGTTTTTAGATACTTCAACAACAACAAACTGACCCTCTTTATTTTCATCGTTTTCGGTATCAGTCATATAACAAACACTTCCTTTAAAGTTAATTATATTTGTAGAATTTAACCATTTTTTAATTGGCGTTGTATTATTTAAGATGTCATTGGTAATTAATATTTTTTTCTCTTGTTTGGCAATTACAAATCCAAGTGATAAAAAAAGAATCATCAAAACAAAAGGTGCAATTATTATTACATATTTATCTTCGGATGGTAATGAGCCGGAGAAGAAAATAAAATATGTAAAAAAGCTTAAAAAAGCTAATACGCCTAATATAGGGAAAACATATTTTAAGTATTTAATACCGTAATACTCGTATTTTAATTTTGGATTAATTAAAGGTTTCATAATTTAAATACACTAAATTTAACTTTAGTTAATTATCATTAAACAAAATACAAAAATTTTTCGATAATAAAATTAGAAAACATAAAAATGTTAAAATATTATGATAAACGATATTAAAAGCAAATTCACCAATATTAACGTTGCCAATATCTATTCTTCTACAAAGATTAATAATTATCTAAAAAACCAAGAAGAAAAAGCCGGTGATAGATTGGAATTATCCGAAATTGCCAAAGAAATGGCTTCTTATCCTTTTGCAATTGATGCTGAGAGAATATCGAACACAGATAATTATAAATTTTCGTTTAGTTATAACGATGATACAATATTTAATTTAACGGCGGACGGGGTTTATTACTCAAAAAAAAAGCAGATAAAAACTATGTTTAACTTCACGTATCAAAAGGAAGTTTTTGAAAACGGAGTAAAAACAAATAAAACTTATGAAGTTAATATGGAGATGGGTTATACAATAAAAGATGAAAAATCGGCAGAAACTAAAAAAAATAAAGAAAGTATTGTAGATTTTATAAAACGAGTTGTGGATAGAGTTATAGAAATAAATAAAGAAGACAAATCTTTAATTGCCGGTATTGTTTTTGAAAAAGAAGATTTGGATGAATTGATGAGTTTAGACGGTGAATCTAAACAAGGTAAAAGTTTAAGAGATGTAATTTATATGCTTGTTTCATTTTTGCAATTAAAACAGCTTTTAGAAAAAGATAAAGATAAAGAGCAGGTGTTATATGCTCCTAAACGTAAGGAAGAAAATATATTAGAAATAAATAAAACTAAAGAAGAAGACTTAGATATTAATTTAACTATTAAAGAACTTGTGGCAAAAAATATTGAAGAAGCAAAAGATAATAAAGATGTTAATTCTCCTCCTCCTCAGGTTCAGAATAAACAGGAAGAGTAAAATAAAATCTGCTCCCTTCATTTAGTTTGCTTTCAACACCAATTTTTCCGCCGTTTTTTTCTACTAATTCTTTACATAAAACCAAACCTAGTCCGCTTCCCTTTTCACCCGTTGTTCCTAAAGTGGTTACATGTTGATCAATTTTAAATAGTTTAGTTAAAATTTCCGGTTTAATGCCTAAACCGGTATCAGAAACGGATACTTCGATAAAGTTACCGATTGAGCGAGCACTTACATCTACAGTTCTGCCGTTAGGTGTAAATTTTAACGAGTTTGAAACCAAATTACGTATAACAGTATCAATCATATTTTTATCTGCGGAAACGAAAAGATTATCGGGTAAGTGATACGATAAAACAATATCTTTTAATTTTGCATTTTCTTCAAACAAAGAAATAATATTCATGCAAATAATGGAAAGATCAAGTTTTAACGGTTGAAATGGCATTCTACCTGTTTGCATTCTTGCCCAACTTAGTAAATTTTCCAATAGGTTATAAATTCTGCGTGAAGTAGTATGAATTGTATCAATAGATTCTTTTAATTCTTCTCGTGATACATTATCAAAATCTTCCTTTAAAATTTCAGTATATCCTATAAGTGTGGTAAAAGGTGAACGCAAGTCGTGAGCAATGATTGAAAAAAAACGGTCTTTACTGGCATTTAATTCTTTAAGTTTTTCTTCGCTTTCTTCTAATTTAAGGTTTAACTCAACCATTTCGTAGGCATGTTGTTCCAACATATCTCTACTTAAAGCAATTTCTTCAATATAACGTCTGTGCTCTTCTTCAAGTTTTTTTCGAGATGTAATATCGCTTAATATTCCGATTGAACCGATAACTGTTCCTTCGTGGTTATACCAAGGATTGGAATGGTCTCTTACCCATTTATAATTTCCATATTTATCTTCAATTAAATAATCGGCATTATAATCGTAAACTTGGCGTTCCTCTCTATGCTTTATCAGTTCTTCAACGTTAGAATCGGTATAAGATTCAATTTGTCTTACAATTGATTTAAAACCGATTTGGTTAATTTCATCTAAGGTATAACCGGTAATTTTTTCAAATGCGGGATTTAAATAATCGTATTGCATAGTATCGTAACGTAGCCTGTAAATAATATCGCCACTACTTTCACTTACAATTCTAAATTTTTCTTCAGATTCGAGATATGCTTTTTGAGCAGATTTAATTTCGGTTAAATCTGAAATAGTAATTAAATAAAAAAATAATTTGTGTTTTGTAAAGATAGGAATTATAGTAATTAAAGAAGGAAATACAAAATTATCGCAAGAATTTACTTTTCCTTCAAAATGTAAAATTTTTGATTCACTTTTTAGAATATTAAAACCTGCTATAATTTCATTTTTAGTCTTTTCTTCAAAAAATGGAAATTGAAGAATTGAAGTGCCGTGAAATTTTGAAAGATCTAAATTTAACCAATCTATTACTTTTTTATTTAGGTCAATAATTTTTAAGGTTTCGTCAAGCAAAATAATTGCTTCGGGCAAAAGTTCAAAAATTCTTTTGTATTTGCCTTTACCTATCTTATTGTAATTATTTGGCATTTTTGTATCGGTTAAACTATTCTTTATTTCCATTTGTTGTTAAACTAATATAAAATAAAATTTTGTATAATTAACCTAATTTAATAAATTTTACCGAATAATAAAATTAAAAAAGCGATTTACCTTTTATATTATATAGTTATTTAATATTTTTAAGGAATAAATAATAACAAACAGGAAAAAACATGAAATATTTAAAGTATGTTGTCCCCATCTTATTATTTTTTACGGCATGTTCTACATATAAGCAATTATCCCCTGATCCAAAATTAGAATCTAAAGAACAAGGATTTTTACCTGTTAAAGACGATGACGAAAATTTTGTACTAAAAGGTGATAAAAAATATTATATCGAATTTCCTAAATCAGAAATAGGTAACTATTATTTAATTTTAAGCTCACCGAATAAATCGTTGTTCCAAACATACTTTACCGATTTTTTTGATGATGGTGAAGGCGAAATGACCAAAGCAAAAAACGAAAACCAAGATATTGATAGCTTATGGGTTTATAAAATTGGTAAAGAAAAAGAGAAATATTATTGGGTAATTGAAAAGGTTGGAAAGGAGGAAGCTCCATTAATGTTAAATTATAGATATGCCCCTATTTGGAGGTTTAAGTTTGAAGTAAAATATGAAAAATATAAAGAAATATTGGCAAAAAATACAATAAATAAAAACTTTTATAATGCAATTGACGGAAATTATAATTTTGGAAATATTAATTTTGCTTCTGAAATTAAACTTGCCGAAACCAGAAAAAACGCAATTGACGAAATGAATAATGAATTGGCGGAATTGGAAAATATCTTTCCCGATGAACTTTTAAACTCTAACGATGTTGCCTATCAAAACTATGTTGAATTAAAAAAGAACGTTAAAGACGAGTTATTATTTAATAAAAATTATACTCTGGTTTGCAAGGTTTTTAATGCAACGGGCAAACAAGATATGAACGAATTTTTAGAATATACCGAGGAAATGACAGAGCTATTAAGTTATCCTAACAGATATACTTCCGGCATTGTGGATCGTGCAAAAAAAGATATTGCAAATAAGTTAAGCGGAGTTACAAATTATGTGTTGGGTAAGCTGCAAAATAAAAACGACCTTTCGATAATTGAATTACCAGCCGATATACAAAAAATTGATAATTTGTATAGATTAAGCTCAAAAAATATTCCTAACGATTTTAGTGATGCCGTTAATTACATTACCAAATTTAACCGACAAGCCGAACAAATGGGTATTTATTTTGGTAAAGAAACAGAAATGAAAAATTCATTTAAAAATACAACTTCATATCCAAACAATTCTTTTTACCCAAAAATGCTTCAATTGGTAAGAGAGATGAAAAGTGTAATACCTAATGACGAAACGGCAAGAATAAACAAATTTGCAGACTTAAGAGTAACCAAAAGTATGACAAGTGCAATTGATAATGCAAAGCGTAATGCAATAAGGCTTGAATTAGGTTTTCAAATTGCCGAAGTATTAGTTCCAAGAATTAATCAGGCAAGAAGCGAAGAAAGATATAAAGATATAATTAAAATGTTAACCGAAAATAGAGAGCTTGATTATCTATTAAATCAATATCCCGATATTGATAGACTATATTTAGAACAGCAAAAAACACTTGCAAAAAATAGTATGACGCGTTACGGATTTGGCAGAAGCGAAAATATATTAAGAAGTTTACATAACGATAACGACTTTGTAAATTTGAAAAATATATCCGGTAGAAAGCAACAAGTAGTTGAAGAACTTGAAAACGAACTATTCGAATCGGTAAAAAGATTATCAAAAACTGCAGTCGATTCTTTCGTTTCGCGAAATAAGTTAACAATAACAAATGTAAGAGCGTTATACCAAGATTCATCTTTTGTGCCTGCTTACGAATTAACATTTTCTACAAAAGGCTCAGGGGATTTGGCAAATAAAAAAGCCGAGATACAAAATTATTTAGACAATATGAAATTTAACGAATTGCCCGAAGGAGCAATTAAGGGAATATATAACGATTTTTTAAA
>DAINPX010000029.1:0-15213 GCA_036743235.1 Melioribacteraceae bacterium | reverse complement strand
GTTACAAGAACAGCTTTAGAAAATGCTGCATCGGTTTCTTCAATGTTAATTACAACCGAAGCCGTTGTTTACGAGAAAAAAGAAGAAGAAAAAGCTCCTGCTATGCCACCTAACATGGGCGGTATGGACGGAATGTATTAATAAAAATAGTTTATTTGTTTTTAACCCCTATTCAATGTATGGATAGGGGTTTTTTATTTTAAAAACATTATATTTCATTATTCGATTTTATAGGATACTAACATTTATGATTACTAATTTTTACTCAAAAATAAATAAAATTGAGAAAATAATTAATAATGAAGCCAATTCCTTAACAAAAGGAATATCGGCTTATATCTATAATCCGGATAATAACATGTCAATCGGTTTTGCATCCGGATACTCTGATTTTAATAAAAAAATTAAATTGAAAACGGAAAACTTTTTTAGAATTGCAAGTGTTACAAAAACATTTATTGCCTCAACAATTTTACGACTACATGAAGAAAACCTTCTGAATATAGAAAATAGCATTGCAAATTATTTACCAATACACTACATAACATTATTACATAAAGGAGATTATAATTCCTCAGAAATTACTATAAAACACCTTTTATCACATTCAAGCGGATTATTTGACCATACTAATACCGATAAATTTAATGATTTAATAAAACATTCACCTAATTATAAATGGTCAAGATTTGAACAAGTTGAAACATGTATTAAATACGGAAACAAATTAAACGAACCGGGAAAAGCTTTTAACTATTCCGATACCGGATATATTTTGTTAGGAAAAATTGTAGAAATAGTTGCCGAATTACCGCTTGCCGAAGCTGTTAGAAAATTTATTGATTTTAACAATATCGATTTACTTAATACTACATGGGAGAGCGAAGAAAATATTAATAGAATTCATCAATATTTAGATGATAACGATACTTTTAGTTTTAATCCCTCTTTCGATTTATATGGAGGAGGAGGTTTGCTTTCAAATTGCAAAGAACTTGCATTCTTCTTTTATTCATTATTTAACGGTAAAGTATTTAAACAATCAAGCACATTAACAACCATGTTATCAAAAAATACATATGCTGTTTTACCCGAGTTAGATTATAGATACGGTATATTTCGAATAGAAGTTAACGGAATTGAAGGTTTTACACATACAGGATTTTGGGGAACTCAGGCAATATATTTCCCTGCAATAAAAACTTCAATAGCAATAAACTATAGTGAAAAATGGAAAATTAAAGGAAATGCCCCTATACTGCCCAAAATTTTAGAAATAATATTAGCTTAAATAAAATATTATTTAAGCCAATATTAACAAAATTATTTTGAGGCAATTGATTTAAAATAATCAATCGTAATTTTTAGTCCTTCCTGTCTGTCAACTTTAGGTTCCCATCCTAATAATAACCGTGCTTTTGTAATATCGGGTTGTCTTACTTTAGGGTCATCTTCCGGTAAAGGTTGATAAATAATTTTACTACTGGTATTAGTAAGTTTTATCACTTCTTCGGCAAATTGTTTTATTGTTATTTCTGCAGGGTTTCCAATATTTACAGGATCCGATACGTCAGATAATAACAATCGGTAAATCCCGTCAACAAGGTCACTAACATAACAAAAACTCCTTGTTTGCGAACCATCTCCAAAAACAGTAATATCTTCACCATTCATAGCTTGCGATACAAAAGCAGGTAAAGCCCTGCCATCATTTAATCGCATTCTTGGACCGTAAGTATTAAATATTCTAACAATTCTTGTTTCAACATTATGGTATCTGTGATATGCCATAGTCATTGCTTCGGCAAATCTTTTGGCTTCATCGTAAACTCCTCTTGGTCCTATAGGATTTACGTTACCCCAATACTCTTCCTTTTGAGGGTGCACAATAGGATCTCCGTAAACTTCACTTGTTGAAGCCAATAAAATTCTGGCTTTTTTTTCTTTAGCCAAACCCAATACCTTATGAGTACCCAAAGAACCAACTTTTAAAGTTTGTATCGGAAGTTTTAAATAATCAATTGGGCTTGCCGGTGAGGCAAAATGCAAAATATAATCAACATTATCGGGTACATGAATAAAATTTGTTATATCATGTTTAACAAAAGTAAAATCGGTATTACCGAATAAATGTTCAATATTTTTAATATTTCCGGTTAAAAGATTATCAATACAAATTACTTTATATCCCTCTTTAATCATCTTATCACAAAGGTGAGAACCTAAAAATCCTGCTCCCCCTGTAATAACTACGGTTTTTTTCATTTTAACCCTTTCTTTTTTTCTTTGTAAATATTAATTAGTACCATAAGCAAAAACATAAATACCCCAAATAAAAATGAATTTACAACAATACTAGGACCTGAGTTTTTAATTGGTGTAATTGCAGGATCTAAAATTTGAACAGTATTTACATTTTTATTTTCTTGAAGACTTTCTTTAAAGTATTGCTTTTGCAAAAACAAATAAACTTCGTTAAAAATCTTTACATCACGCGTTAATTCGGCATATTCTTTTATTATTTCGGGCACATTGGAAAATGCAGGTAAATAATCTGATTCTCCTTCAATACCAGTATCAAACTTATTATACTGATCTTTTAATATACCTAACTTCTTATTCATATTTTGAATAGTCTGGCTTTCATCAGATAAACTATATTTTAACGAACTTATCTGAATTTCGGTTGCAACAATTTCGCTTTTTAACTTTGCAGCATTTTCAATTGCTGCAGCCAGTTGTTCGTTTAGCGATACAGTTTTATTTTGTTTTTGGAACTCTTTTAATTTTTGCTCACTACTATCAAGCTTAACTTTAATTTCTAAAAGTTGCTTTTCTACAAATATCCTACTGCTTTTTGCTTTTATATTTACTTTTTCGTTATTTACTTTATCAAGATATTCAACAAATTTATTAGCTATTTTGGCAATTTTATACTTTATACTATCATTTTGTGAAGTAAATCGACCGAAGTATCCCGTTTCCATATTAACGGAAAATCTTAAAATCCCTTCTTTGGAAACATCAACCGAAATAATTTTTTGCAATTTACTGGCAGCTAAATGAATATTTTTTGTATCAAAATATTCAAATAGATTATAGTATTTTATTACATCTTCCGAAACTGAACGGCTTTTAAGAATTTCTGCATTTAATAGCGAATTTGACCTAGAACCACCCAAACTTAATAATCCGGTCAAATCACTTCCTCCTCCTGATAAAAGATTACCTAAAGACGATTGTTCTTCATTGGTTGGGGGTAATAATGTAACTTCCGCATTATAACTAACAGGTGAAACAACAAAATTCAATATAGTAAAAATAATAGTACTAATTAAAGTAACCGTTAATATTTGCTTTTTATTATTTATCAATATATTTAAGATTATCTGTAAAGTCAAATTAGTTCCTCGCTGAAATAATAACTGCAACCACAGCTGTAATTAATGCAGCAACTTGACCGACAACTAACATAGTATCTTTAAATACTTCCCAAAATTTGGGTGGTGGAGGATCTTCGGGTATCCAAATAATATCACCGGGTTGAAGTTCGGTAATCTCATCTGCTTCAATCCATTCTTTAGTGTTAGCTTTAATTACTCTTACTTCACTTTCAATAGCTCGCCATGAGTAACCTCCGGCAAGTTTAATATAATCTTCAACAGTCAATTTCGGATTAAATACAATATTTCCTTGTTTAACTGCTTGCCCAACAACCGTAATATAATTAACCTTTTCAGGCACATATATTTCATCGCCTTCCTTTAATACGATGTTTTCGGACTCATCATTTAATAAAAATAGTTTTTCAAAATCAATTACCATCCTTCCTTTTTCATGTCTGGACATTGCCTTTAAATAATCATACTCGTCATCAGACATATCGGAACGCTGCAATCCTTTTAATCTAATAAATTCTAAATCCGGTTTTTCTTCGGAACGGGTTCTGATAACATACGCATCTTTTAGTGATGCTTTTTCTCTAAAACCACCAACTAAGTTATTAATTAATTCTTTTAATGTCGTTCTGTCCTTTTCTATTCTGTAATAACCGGGAGAGTTTACAAAACCAACTACTCTCACAAATCTATCTACCATAAACTCAGGCTTTTCTCTTACAACAATCTTATCTCCGGGTTTAAGTTTAATAGAATTGCCAAGTAACCATTCATAATTGTAATAATCTATTTCTGCCGATTTCGTATCTTCTGTAAACTTAATATGCTCAATGCTATCTTCTCGTGCTTTATATTCTAAACCACCGCATAATACAATCAAATCTTTAATGGTCTCATCTTCTTTAAATTCATAAGTACCAGGGTAAACAACATTACCCCATACTGCAACAGTTTTATCAACGCGTTTTATATTAATTACAGTACCTTCCCTCAAAAAAGGATTTTGAGTTTTATCACCTAACCGCATATATTTAGTCAAATCATACTTTTTTATTTTACCGGTATTATCATTAACCTCAATATTTCGCATATCGGAATTTAACAAGACTCCATACGAATTCATTATTAATTCCAATAACCGCGTATTTCCGTTCAAATTATATGTGTAAGGCTTTATCACATTACCAATTAAAGAAACTTTAATTTTCTTAAATTCGGTTAAAGTAATTTCAATGTTGCTATTTTTATAGTAGTTGAATAACTTTTCTTTAATTTTGGTCCTGGCTTCTGATAGTGTCAAATTTTGGACGTTAATAACACCTACTTGGTCAATAAAAACATTTCCTTCGTAATCAATAATAGATGAAAAAGTTAAAGGATTGACACCGGAAATAATAAAAAGTAACTTATCACCAGGACCAACAAAATATTCTTTAGCATCCAATATTCCGTCTGCTGTAGTAATAAATTGGCTAGAAGAAAAAAATTGACGCGTAGAATCGTAACTAAATAAATTTGCCCTACCGCTATAACTTGGGTTTACTTGACCCAGTGTTATGCTGATAAGGCAAAAATTTAATAAGATATATTTAACTATATTTTCTCTCAATTTACACTTTTTTGTTTTCGTTTCCGGACTGCAATTGTTTATCAACTCTTCCTGTTGCTGATGGTCGTGAGTAGTAATAATAATATTTATAATACGAACCATAACCGGCTTTATAACTAAAGTTATTTAATATTACTCCAACAAACGAACCATGATCATGACTTAACAGCTCAGTGGATTTGGTCATCAACTCTTTTTCTGTTTGATTAGCTGAAACAACTAATATACTAACATCAACAAGTCGGCTTAATATTTCCGAATCAGTTACGGCAATAACCGGCGGAGAGTCTATTATCACAATATCATACTCGGATTTTACTTTATTCAAAAATTCAGTCATTTGAACTGAACTTAAAAGTTCGGATGGATTTGGAGGTATTGTACCTGCTGTGATATAATATAAGTTATCAACTTCAGATTTTCGAATAATTTCGTCATAACTTGCTTGACCGAAGAAATAGTCGGTAATTCCCGGAAATCTTTTAACCTTAAAAACATTATGCATTCTTGGTTTACGTAAGTCGCAATCCACAATAAGAGTTTTTTTACCGGCATTTGCAAAACTACCCGATAGGTTAACCGAAATAGTCGTTTTTCCTTCACGAGGTATAGATGATGTTATTAATATTGTTTTAATTGCATCTTTTTCTACTTTTGAAAATTGAATTCTTGTTCGTAAAGCTCTAAAAGCCTCAGATGGTATTGAATCAGGACGTTTTGCAACAATAAATTCAAATTCATTCCCTTTAAGGTCTATACCTTCAATTAAAGGTACCCAAGCCAATACATTTATATTCTTTCTTTGGATATCTTCCGGAGTTTTAACAGTATTATCAAAATAGTTTTTCAAAAATGCAAAACCAAAGCCTAAGCCAACCCCTAATACTAAACCAACCAACACAATTAAATTTCTATTTGGCTTAGAAGGTTTATCTGCTCTTCTAGCGACATCAACTATTAAAACGTTACCGGGCGCGGATTGTTCGTTTATTAGAGCTTCTTGATACTTTTCTTCAACCAATTGATATAATTTTTCGTAAGCAGCTCTATCACGTTCTAATTTTGCCAAATCTATAGTACGTTTTGGTAATTCATTAAAATTCTTCTCATAATCTTTAACAATTAAATCAAGTTGTTTAGTATTAGAAACCAAACCTTGATATATTAGCTCGGCTTCCAATACTCTTTTACTCAAATCTTTTATTTCTTGCGGACTTGATGCAAAAATACCGGCTTTATATGTTTCTATTTTTGTATTTAATTTATCTTTTAATTCTTTTATTCTTTTTTCAAAATCGGCAACAATTGAATTGTTTTTCGATAATTGATTATTTGCAATAGCCAAATCTCTTTGTGATTCCAATTGAGCAATATTTTCTTGCAATTGTTTTAAATAAGGTTCTGCAGCAAAACTTTCCAAATAATCTTTAATCCTTGGGTCCTGCTTTGCCATCTCGTTTTTTAATTCTTTAAGATTTTTCTCGGCAATCATCAAATCAATTTTAGTAGCATTACGTTTTGCTTCAAAATCTGTCATCTGTTGAATTAATGCACGTGCTTGCTCCGGTAATTCAACTATCCCTTTTTGCTCTTGATAGTTTTTAAGAATATCTTCGGCACGGTTTAACTCGGTCATCTTTTCATTTCTTTGTAGAAATAAAAACTCTTTAATAGTTGTTAATTGCGAACGGTTTATTTGCAAATTAAATAATTTATATGCTTCGGCGTATAAGTTAGAAATTAAAGCTGCTTCAAAGGCAGAAGGCGATTCAACCGAAATTTCCACAATATCCAATCCTCTTTTTTGCTCAATCCCTACTTTTGATTCCAATGTTGTTATTATTTCAGTTACACTTTTTATTTTTGTCGATTTATTATCACCAACCTTTGTTTCAAAATCAAGCAATAAATAGAAACTATCGCGTTCACCAACTATATTAAAATTTTCTATTAACGAATTAGCTACTTTCTCCTTGATAGTATAACTTTTTAAAACCTCTATTTCGTTGGCAATAAACCTGTCACTTCCAAAATCCTGAAATTCCGGAATTAAAGGCGAATTAAGAATGCTTCCTTGAGGTTTAGAAATTTTTAAAGAAGTAACTGATTTATAAATATCTTTTGCATTATAGGCATATAAAACAGAAACCAATAAACCCGTAATTGAAATTAGCAATATTGGTGTTAAGTTCTGCCTTATTATATTTAAGTACTCTTTGAAAGAAGTAGTTTCAAATTCTCTTGAATTTATATTATTGTTGTTAATTTCCAAGTCCGTCCCCGCTTATTTTGTAAGTAAAATTGCTAATGATATTAATGCAGAAAATATTGATAAACCAATACTTAACCACTCTCTAAAAAAATATTTTGGAAGTGTAGGAACAACAAGAATATCGCCAGCTTGTAATTTAGGAGAAGTAACTTTTGTAGTTAGAAGTTCTTTTTCCCACATAACATCATTTAAATTAAATTTAATCAATTCTCTGGTAGAATCTGCAGTAACTCTGTATAATCGCAAATCATCCAATTCGGAATCTGTAACCGGACCACCTGCCATTGATATTAAATCATTAACCGAAGAATTAACCGAAATTACATAACGTCCCGGATATCTTACACTTCCCCAAATAGCTACTTTTATATTTAAAGTCCTGGGATCCGAATAATCATAATAACCGCCCTGCTGTCTGTATTGGGTTTGAGGCATCGAACCCAATTCATAATCGTTTGATTGTCCGTAATTAATTCCGGAAATTAAACAAAAAAACAAAATAAATAATCCTACTTTTCTCAATATAGTTCCCTATAAGTTTGTTGGTTAATACAAGGGTTCATCCCCTCTCAATTTTCAAATTAATGCTTCTTGTTGAAAAAATTCCACCCATCATTCCAAAAAATAATCCAAAAATGGGCATAATTGTACTAATAATTATAATCCATTTTGTAAAATTAACATTGTTAATAATATTAGTCAACACTAATAAGAAAAAAAACGATAAAATAACTGAGAATGTGCTAGCCGTCAAACCCAAAATAATAGAACTAAAATAAAGCGGAGTTTTTATTGCCGAGATCTTAGCCCCTACTAACTTCATTATAGTATATGTTTCTCGCCTTGAATTATAAATTAATTTATTTGTAGCATACACAAGATACACAGATATTAATATTGTTAAAATACTAATTGTATATAAAATAGTTTTAGCAGAATTTAATAAACTGATTATTTTGAATAAATATTCATAGTCATAAACAACATCCTCAACAAAATTTAATTTTTTAAAACTTCCAATTAAATTATTAATTTTTTTTAGATTAACAATTTCGGAGTTTAATGTTAAACGAAAAGATTCCGGTAAAGGATTAATTTCTAAAAATGATGAAAAATCATCTCCGGTTTCTTTAATAAACTCTTCTTTCGCTTTTTCTTTATCAATATAATCTATCGATTTAATCGATCTGTTTTCCCTTAAAGTTTTAATAAGTAAATTTTTACTGCTTTCTGAAATATTATTTTGCAAAAACAAATTTACTTTAATTGAGCCAATTAACGACTTACTAAAATTAGCTGACAAATAGATACTTAAAATTG
Organism: Melioribacteraceae bacterium; assembly: GCA_036743235.1. Classification (GTDB taxonomy): domain Bacteria; phylum Bacteroidota; class Ignavibacteria; order Ignavibacteriales; family Melioribacteraceae; genus JAEXOD01. The sequence goes on along the minus strand of DAINPX010000029.1, from coordinate 6,614 downwards.
CAGAACTAGAGGTTAAAATAGCAATAACTAAAATAAAAATTGTTATTAGCGACGAACCTTTTTGCCTTAATAACGATTTAAAAGCTTCTTTGAAATAAAATTTTATCATAATTAATAATTTGACTCATCTATCCATTTAATAATTTGCCATTTGTTTTTTTCATCTTTTACTAAAGTTAAGTTTACTCTTCCTTCAACAAAAATAATATCGGTAGGGTTAAAAGTAATTGTTAAATTAAAACTCCTAATAATATTAGTAGAATCAGAACTTAACATAATAATATTATTCCAAATTAAATCTAATTGTTGTGAGTTTTGAAACAAACCGCTTGTAACTCTCATTTCATCATCTCTTCCCCATGTTACGTCCACACCTCTATCATAGTCTCGGTATGTAAATGCAAAACGACTGTCAAGTAACTCACCATATATTGTAGTATCGCGAAAAGTATAAGCATATTGTAAGTTCTGAAATATTCCGTCAATATTTGCCCTATCGCTTAAAAGTTTTCCGTTAGAAGTTGTACTATCATCTAATTTAGGAGCAAACGGATTTGTACAACTAATAAACAGCACTATTATAGTTATTAGAACACCGACAGATCTAAAGATAATACCTCCCTTTTAAATCACTCCAACAGCTATACCCTTGAATGCTTCTATCAACCCATTCTGTAATAACCCAAACATTATTTCTATCAATTTTAATCTTAAACTCAACATTACCTTTATAAATTTCTGTACCGGTTAACAAATTGTCAAGTGTTATTGTATAATCGAACTGATAAATAGCAATATCCCCTTGGTTGTTGGATACTTCATTGTTAAGGTTTAATTTTATTGATTTATTGGAAACCGTATTATTTTTAAGATTATTAAAATATCTACGCTCGCTATCTCTATTCCAATTTATAAGAACACTATATTTATTTATTGAACTTCCTGCTGGATAAAACTTAAAGTCTTCATCAATTAATGATGAATCTGCTATACAATTTAAATAATTCTCGGTAACTTTTTTTTCAAATGATAATAATAAATTTTCAAATAAAATTGAAGGAGTAGTTGCTTGTTGTAAGCTAGTTCCCGCCTGAATCGGCTTTTCCGATTCACGAGTACTTACAATATCGCAGCCAAAACAAACCGATATAATTAAAAGTAGTAATATTAACTTATTCATTATTTAAAAATAATATTATCCTTTCCGAATACTCACTATTAAATAATTCACCTGTATAATTTCCGTAAGCTGAATTAATTTTATATCCAATTTCAGTAAATTTATCAATTAAATAATCTGGTTTGTATAGCTTAACCGATTCAATAAAACTAACCGTATTATTTTTGCTTTTAATATTAATCTCTTTTTCAACTCTTCCGTTAATTATATTTCTTTTTTCATTAATTGTAATATCATCAATTTCACGATTATTTTCAACAACCAAATTTTTTACTAAATAGTTACTATTAAAATAATCAAAAATAATTATCCCTTTTTGTTTTAAAAACAATTTTGCATTTTGAAAAAACAAGAAATTATCAAAATCGGAATCAAAATAACCGAAAGAAGTAAAAATATTTAATATTATATCAAATTTTTCCTTAAAAAAAACGTTTCTTATATCTGCATTAATAATTTTATTAACATCTTTGCTTTTTGCAGCTTTTAACAAGGGGAGGCTTAAATCAAATCCAAAAACATTTTTATAGCCTAAAGTATCAAGATATTTTAAATGTCTGCCTGCACCACAGGCAGCATCTAATATATAACACTCATTTGTAAAATTGATATTATTAAAAATAAAGTTAATAAATTTTTTTGCATCATTATTATCTCTATGTTTATAAACTGACTGATAATAGTCTGAAGCAAACCAATCCTTAAACCATTCTTTATTTTCAATCATATTTCTATTCTATTTAAAACTGCACGTCCTATTGTTGCCCCATCGGCAAATTCCAAATCGCTTCCCATAGGCAATCCACGTGCTATTCTTGTAATTTTTAATTTAAAGGGATGTAGAGTTTTAGCTAAAAATAACGAGGTAGCTTCTCCTTCAGTATCAGGATTTAATGCCAAAATAATTTCGGTAACTACATTATCTTTTAAACGTCCTAATAATTCTTTAATACGCAGTTGTTCAATTCCTATTCCGTTTAGGGGAGAAAGAACTCCCCCTAAAACATGATAAACACCCGAAAATTCATTTGATTTTTCAATTGCAATTAAATCATTAATATCTTCAACAATACAAATAACAGATTTATCTCTTTTATTACTGCTACAGATATCACAAATTTCATTTGTTGTAATATTAAAACAAATTGAACAATATGATAACTTTTCTTTAAGCCCCAAAATAGAGTTAACTAAAAGGTCAACATTTTTTTTATCTGTTCTTAATAGATGCAAAGCAAGACGTTGTGCGGTTTTTCTGCCAATTCCCGGTAGCTTGTTTATCTCTTCAATTGCAATTTGTAGCGGTTCGGCTATTAGCAATTTTAGAACCCAGGAATATTAAAACCGGGAGGAATAACACCTTTAGTAACAGCAGATAATTCATCTTCTGCTAATTTGCCTGCTGCTTCAAGAGCTTTATTAACTGCGGCAACAATTAAATCTTCCAACATTTCTTTATCACCGGCATTTATTACTTCTTGTTCTATTTCAACAGAAACTATCTCTTTTTTACCGTTTGCAACTGCTTTTACCATCCCGCCGCCACTTTCGGCACTAACAGTTTTATTACCTAATTCATTTTGCACTCTTTCCATATCGGACTGTAATTTCTGAATTTGCTTCATCATCCCGCCCATATTACCTTTCATCATATTAAACCTCCGTAAATTTTAATGTATGATTTTATCAGTTTAATTTGTATTTTTATGTTCTATATTTTTTTATTTTTAAAGTTTAAATTTAATAAAATTTCTTAAGTAATAAAATTTTATGAATAATATTTATTTTTCCATCAATTTAGGGACTAAATGATTACAAAATACGGTTATGGAACTTTATTAGTTATTACAGTTATTGCTTTTTTAATATTTTTTGCAGCATTTTTTATTAAAAATCCGATAGTTAAATACTCTCTTATTTCTTTTGGGTTTGCAATTTTAATTTTTTCATTAAATTTTTTTAGAGACCCCGAACGAACCACACCTAATATAGAAAATGCCGTTATCTCCCCCGCAGACGGAAAAATATTGGTGATAAAAAAAGTTGTTCCTAATGAATTTATATCCGAGAACTGTATTCAAGTTTCGATTTTTATGTCTCCGCTAAATGTTCACGTTAATAGAATTCCTATTAACGGTAAAATAGAGTACTTAAAATATTATAAAGGTGAATATTTAGTTGCTTACCACGATAAAGCGGATACGCGTAACGAGAGAATGATGATTGGAGTTACCGGTAAATTCGGTAAAGTATTGTTTTCTCAAGTTGCCGGTACTGTTGCTCGAAGAATTATTACTGACTTAAAAGAAAATCAAAAAGTGAAAGCGGGGCAAAGATTTGGAATGATTAAATTTGGAAGCCGTGTTGATGTTATTTTACCCGAAAATGCTTTACTTAAGGTTAAAGTTGGTGATAAAGTTACTGCAGGAGAAACTATTTTATTTGAGTATAAAGATGATACAAATTAAGTTTTCAAAAGCAATTATTCCAAATTCTTTTACTGCAATGAATATTATTTGCGGTTTTTTTTCTATTGTTTATGCTTCGCAAGGTTCATTTACAATTGCAGCCATTTTTATTATTGTAGCTTCTATTTTTGATGCCCTTGACGGAATGATTGCTCGTTTCTTTAAAACATCAAGCTCTTTTGGTGTTGAGTTGGATTCATTATCTGATGTTGTAAGTTTTGGAGCAGCCCCTGCATTTCTAATCTACAAAAGTTATTTGCACAATTTTGAATTTTGGGGTATTGTTTTAAGTTCTTTTGTTTTAGTATTTGGTGCTTTTAGATTGGCACGATTTAATACTCAACTGGAAGATATTGAAACGAAACATGATTTTAAAGGTTTACCCATCCCTGTTCAAGCAATTACTCTTTCTTCTTTTATTATTAGTTTTTCCAAAAACGGAACTATTCAACCGCCCTTTCATCTTTTAATAATACCTTTAATATTACTGCTATCTTTTTTAATGGTTAGTAAAATAAAGTACGATGCATTGCCCAAAATGAAAAATAAGAGTTTAAAGGGAAAAATAATATATCTTTCAATTTTAGTTATCGGTTTAATACTATTAGTATTAACCGGCGGAAATATCCTTTTTTATATGTTTATTTCACTTGTTTTATTTGGTATCTTAAGAAGTTTATATTATTTTATAATTGAAAAAATTTAACAACAAATAGAGAAAATAAATTGTATTTAGTAACAGTAATAGTAAAACGCAGACCGACTATAGTGGACCCTCAAGGAAAAGCTGTAGAACAAGGAGCTAAATTATTGGGCTTCAATAATGTTTCCAATACCAGAATTGGCAAATACATACAGTTTAATATTAATACCGAAAGTTATGAAACTGCAAAAAATGAAGTTGAAGAATACTGCAAAAAACTTTTAGCCAATATGATTATGGAAGATTACGAATATACATTGGAAGAAATAAAATGAGTTTAAAATTTGGAGTTGTTGTTTTCCCAGGTTCTAATTGCGACCACGATGCTTACTACAGCCTGAAAAAAATTTTAGACCAAGATACTCAATTTTTATGGCATAAAGATAAAGACCTAAAAAACAGTGATGTTGTAATTTTGCCGGGTGGATTTTCTTATGGCGATTACTTAAGAACCGGTGCAATTGCCAGCCTTTCTCCTATTATGCAAAATGTTATTGAATTCGGAAATAAAGGCGGTATAATTATTGGTATTTGTAACGGGTTTCAAATTTTATTAGAAAGCGGTTTACTACCGGGAGTTTTAATACAAAATAATTCTCTAAAGTTTATTTGTAATGATGTGTATTTATCAGTAACTAATAAAAATACTCTTTTTACTTCAGGTTTATCCAAAAATATAATTAAAATACCAATAGCTCACGGAGACGGTAATTATTTTGCCGATAAATCTACAATAAATGAATTAGAAAAAAATAATCAAATTGTTTTTCGGTATTCTTCGGTAACCGGTGAAATACTCGATGAATTTAATCCCAACGGTTCTATTAATGACATTGCCGGTATAATTAATAAAAACGGTAATATTTTGGGCATGATGCCTCACCCCGAAAGATGTTGTGATCCTCTTCTGGGAAATACTGACGGTCAAGAAATTTTTAAATCAATTATTAATAACTTTATTAAATAAAGGGAGATTTATATGTTTAACATTGGAACCGGCGAATTAATACTAATTGTTGTTGTAATAATTATATTATTCGGAGCTAAGAAAATTCCCGAATTGGCACAAGGTGTAGGAAAAGGTCTGAAAGAATTTAAAAAAGCTATGAAAGACGTTGAAACCGAAATAAAATCCGTTGATACGGATAAAAAAGAGGAAGAGAAAAAATAATTAATAAATTGGAGTTTCTTTTTTGTTATATCGTAATTATTTTGATAAAAAGAAGTTAATTCTTGAAGGAAAACTTTCGCTTAAGGAAAATATTGCAGAATTTTTAGCCCGAATTGAAGAACATAAGCATCTTAATGCCTTTAATTATATTGATAGTAATATTCTCGGAAAAGCAGATATTATTCAGCAAAAGTTAATTAATAATAATGCCGGTAAGTTAGCCGGAATGGTTATTGCCGTAAAAGATAATATTTTACAAAAAGATTATCCTAATACGTGCTCTTCAAAAATTCTGAATAATTATAAGGCTATTTATAATGCAACCGTAATAGAAAAGCTTTTACAAGAAGACGCTATAATTATAGGAAGGACAAATTGCGATGAATTTGCAATGGGGTCTTCAAACGAAAATTCATTCTTTGGTAACGTATTAAACCCATATGATAATAAAAAAGTATCAGGAGGCAGTAGCGGAGGATCGGCAGTTGCCGTTGCTTCTCGTTTATGCGATGTTGCTTTAGGTAGCGATACAGGTGGTTCTATAAGGCAACCTGCTGCTTTTTGTGGTGTTTACGGTGTTAAACCTTCATATGGGTTAGTATCACGTTTTGGTTTAACAGCATTTGCTTCTTCTTTCGATTCAATAGGATGTTTTTCTAATAATATTGATGATGCGTCTTTAGTTTTAGAAGTAATTGCCGGTAACGATACTAACGACAGTACATCAACGGAACAAAAAGAATTCAGATTTACAAATATTTCTAAACCTAAATTATACACTATTGGCTTGCCTAAAGAATATTTTTCTGAAGGATTGGATATTGAAATTAAAACCAAAATAAACGAGTTAGTAAATTTGCTAAAAACAATGGGGCATAAAATAGTTGAAGTAAGTTTACCTCATACCGAGTATAGCATTGCAACTTATTACATTTTAACTACTGCCGAAGCCTCGGCAAATTTAGAACGTTTTGACGGTGTTAGATACGGATACCGTTCTGCTTCTTCACGTTCTTTATCCGATATGTATGTTAACTCTCGCTCCGAAGGTTTTGGTGATGAGGTTAAGCGTAGAATTATGCTTGGCACTTT
>DAINPX010000028.1:0-15341 GCA_036743235.1 Melioribacteraceae bacterium | reverse complement strand
TACGTTTCCGCTCATATCATATATACCAAGTTCGTTTGGGGCTTTTAATCCAACAGGGTGTGTTGTTTTCCCGCTGTTTCTATCATACCAAGCAACAGTATTCATATCATCACTTCCTGCATATTTGTATCCTAAACTTTGGTTTCCGCCTCGTGCGGCATATTCCCATTCTGCTTCGGTAGGCAATCTATAATTTTTACCTGTTATTTGATTAAGTTTTGAAATAAACTGCTGAATATCAATCCAGCTTACATTATCAACCGGTAAGCTATCTCCTTTAAATTCACTTGGGTTTGTTTCCATTACGGCATTCCAAAGTTTTTGGGTTATTTCGTATTTTGATATTCTGAATGTGTTTAAAGTAACGCTGTGAACAGGGGTTGCCGTACCGGCTTTTCCCATCATAAAAGTACCGCCCTGTACAGTAATCATTTCAATATTAGATAACGTAGAATCTGGTACCGTAGGATCAGGTACTATAGGATTATTATCAACCGGATTATCTTCTTTTTTACATCCACAAAAAACAATTACCAAAATTAGTAAAACGAACATCATTCTTTTCATATTATTTCCCAATTTATCATAAACCAAAATACACATTTATTTAAATAAACCGAGATGTTTATTCCCCATTATTATAAAATTATTATAATTCTTAAATAAAGCACTTTGTAAGTTTTACAGATAAAAACTATAAGTTATTACAAAATAAAGACAAATTAAAAGTTGTTGGTAAAAATTGCCACTACATATATAAGTGGTAATTTTATATAAAATGTTGTATTAATATTTTTTTTGGATGTTATCCAAGTATTATTTTACTTGAACCTTGTTTAATAAGTTTTTGGGTTTTAATTTTTAATTAATTATTTTTTTTCTATCTAAAATTTGAAAACCGAGTTAGATAATATGCTATTTTCCGCTTTAATAGAAATTTTTTTAAAACATCGATATAATACTTAACTTAAAATTCACTTCTAACTAAAAAGCTTATTTACCAAATTTAATTCTTCTTTAATTTCGTTTATTAAATTTGTTTCTCCACTGTTAAGTATTAAAAGCAAATATTCATCAAATTTTTTATTACTTAATACGGTTAGGTTAAATTTTTTTAATTCCAATTCCGCCATAAGAATAGAAAATTTAACAAAATTGGTATTAATGTCATTTTGTGATTCGGCAAGATTAACCAATATACCCATATTATTGTTAAATTCATCAATATCGTTATAAACAGCCCTATAAGTAAGGGCTCTTGTAAAAAAGCATCTTACAAAAATATTATTATTTAGTGCTAAACTTTTTCTAAAACAATCAATTGCTTCTATTGGGAATAATCTTAATCCGTTATTGTCTTTTTGGTTCCAAAAATGCAACCCATTTTTAAAGTAAGCGCCACTATCGTTTTTTCCTATTTTTTTACAATAAAAATAATTATTCCATTTTTTTAACGAGTCTTTAATATTTGTTTCTCGATATCTATTAATATAAAAACTTTGGGAGTCTAATTTTACTTCAAAATTATTTATACGTAAAAAATTCTCAAATTCGTTTTGTTCAAACAAGGTTGGGTAAAACAAACGGGGCCAATGGTATGTAAGTCTATTTGGCGTACTTATTAGCAAAGTACCTTTTTCTTTTAATAACCTATAAATTTCTTCAATAGCGTGCTGAGGATTTGCGAAATGTTCAAACACTTCAAAAGCAAAAATTATATCAAAATAGTTGTCCATGAAAGGAATAATATCGCTATCCAAATTTGCTTTTATAACATCTAAATTGAGTTTTTTGCATAAGTTAATAGCAGAATCCGAAATATCAACACCATAAACTTCGTTTGTGCTTTTTAATGTATTAACTATTCCCCCTTCTCCGCCAATCCCAATTTCCAAAACTTTATTTTTACTAATATCATTTGGAAAGAACTTTTTTAAAATACTGTTACTTAATTCGTCTCTTTCGCTTTTAATTTTTTCGCCGGATTTCCAGTAATTTTTATAAAAATTTTCGGCATTGCAATTAATATCTGTTTTGCTGTTAAGTTGAGTAGATATTGTTTCATCCATAATTGCCCTTTCCTTTATATATTAGTAATTATTTTGTACACCCATATCATTTGTAAAAACATTCCCGTCTTCATTATATCTTACTTCGGAAATAAGAATGCCGTTTATATATTTCGCTTCCCGTTTTAATAAACCGTTGTCATAATACGATTTTTGTTCCCCATCAGGCAAATTATTGGAATAACTAAACTGTTCGGCAATTTCACCGTTTTCATAATACCAAGTAGCAAAACCGTGCAATAAATTCATTTTATAATAAACTTCTGCTTTTTTATTACCATTAATATAATAATATTTGCGTAATCCGTTAATTTTATTGTCAATACACTCATATTCGGATTCTAATTGACCGGTTTCGTAGTAGTTTTTAACCAAACCGTTTAATTTTCCGCCATAGAAATTTCTTTCTAATATTTTAACACCTTGTTTATTATATACAATGCTTAAATTTACTTTTATATCATCCGCATAATAAGCTTCTTCCATAATAATACCGGTATCAAAATAAAACTTACACAAACCGTGTAGTTTCCCCATTCTATAGTTTAATACGGATTGTAGAGTGCCGTTATTGTAATAAGTTCTAATTATTCCGTTTCTAATACCGTCTTTAAAGTTTAATTCGCTTTTTATAGTCCCTTCATCATAAAATTCGTTAAAGTTTTCTTCTACTTTTTCCAATCTTCCAACAATATCGTACCTAACTCTTTTAACAATTTGACCGTTTTTATAGGTATCTATAACTTTTATTAAACCGTCAGGGTAATAAACGTAAGAAGTTCCTTCAAGCAAGCCGTTTTTATAGTTAGCTTCCAAAGCCAAAGGACCATAGTCGTAATAAACTTTACTTTTTCCGTCTAATTCATCATCTTTGTAATTTCTTTCAACTTCAAGTTTACCGTTTTCAAAAAATATTTTGGAAATTCCATTAAGTTTACCGTTATTATAAAGCCAAATACCTTGTACAACACCGGTTTTATAATAGGTTGTTGTAAACCCTGTTTGAATATTATCAACATAAGTAGGCTCAGCCCAAAGTTCTCCGGTTTCGTAATACCATTTAGATACACCCTGCAACATTCCCCCTTTATAATTCCACTCCATACTTAAAACGCCGTCTTCAAAGTACCACTTTGAAATACCTTCTTCTTTACCGTTTTCAAAGTACCATTCTTTCCAAATTTTCCCGCTTTCGTAATACTCTCTATAAACGCCGTGTTTTACGCTGTTTTTATAAGTCCCTTCGTTTTTTAGCTTACCGTTATTATAGTAATTTCGTAAAGTTTCATATTTATCTTCTTGAGCAAAACTTACAGAGCAATAAATGAATAAAACCGGAAAGAAAAAATAAAAATATTTTTTTATCTGCATATATTAGAAATTTATCTTAAATTTTATTATTATGTAGTTCAAAAATAGTTGACTGTTTTAACATATCAAAGATAAATTTATAGGCATGTTATGTTTGAATATAACTCAAGAGTAAACTTTTATAATTGCGACCCCGCAGGTTTAATTTTTTTTGGCGAAGTATTTAAATTTGCACACTCTGCCTACGAACTGTTTTTAGAACATCTTTTACCGGAAACAAATTATTTTACACATCCCGAAATTATTTTACCTATTATTAAAGCAAATGCACAATATTTAAATCCGTTAAAACAAGGAGATGAGATAAAAATTACTGTTTCGGTTACAAGATTACAGGAAAAGAGTTTTGAATTAACTTACAATATCTATAATAAAGAAAATAATCTTTGCGTAATTGTAGAAACCGTTCATGTTTGTCTTTCTAAATCAACATTAAAAAAAATACCGTTGGATGATAATTTAAGAGAAAAATTAATGCTTAAAAACTAAGGTAAATTTATTGAATATTGCTTCAAAATAATTAACTTGATAAATTGCCAAATAAATTATTAATTTACGAGTTGAATATTGAACAGAATGACTGTTTAATTTGTTAAAATAAGAATATAAATATCGGAGAATATAATATGTTATTTGTACAAGACGTGGATATGACCCCAAATCCGCAAGCTTTAAAATTTGTTTTAAACGAAAGAGTTTTAAAACACGAAAAAAGAAGTTTTGCAAACAAACTTGAAGCCGTTAACGACCCTTTTGCAAGCGGAATATTTGAAATAGAGGGAATTGTGTCAGTTTTTTATATGGATAAATTTGTAACAATTGAAAAAGTACCACATGTTGCATGGGGACCAATACAAAAAGGTTTGGTTGCATTTTTACGCTCTTTTGATAAAGCTTTAATACCCGCAGAAAGCGAAAAAGTAGGTGCCGGTGCAGAAGATACCGAACTATTTCGCCAAATTAGTGATGTAATTGAGGAGCGAGTTCTTCCTGCCCTTGCCAATGACGGCGGCGGGTTAGAAATTCTTGGTTTGGATGGATATACTCTTTCCATTAGATACCAAGGTGCGTGCGGAAGTTGCCCAAGTTCAATACGCGGCACATTATCCGCAATCGAAAACCTTTTAAGAAGAGAAGTTAACCCTGCAATTAACGTTATACCGGGTTAATAATAATTATATTTTATTAGGTTAAAATTAGAATTAAAAAAGGCAATCGATAACCGGATTGCCTTTTGTATTTATAATAATTTTGCTTATAAAAATTAGTTTTTTGTAAAAATATAAAATTGCCACGGTTTTAATTTTAAAGCAGCCACATTATTAAAGGTTGCCTGTTTACCATTATTAAAGTTGGTAAATTCTCCGTCCAAAACATCACTGCTAACCCAAGCATTAACTGTTCTATTAGATAAATTAAAAACTGCAAAAACTTTATTTTTTTCTCTAACTCTTGCAATAGCCAATATATTTCGTTTATCGTTAACCGGAAGAATATGCATACTTCCACCGTAATTTCCATTCCATAAAGCCCGGTTATTTGTTTTTAAGCTGCATAATTTTTGAATAAATTCACCGGTTTTTGTTTGTTTCCAGTCAATAGAATCTTTTTCAAAAAATGATAAACGGCGTTTGTTTTCAGATTCTTGACCGTTATAAATTAGCGGCATTCCACGTAACACAAAAGTTAATGCCGTAAAAGTGTTTACTTTATTTTTTCCTAAACGTTCATATTCTGTTCCGTTCCACGAGTTTTCATCGTGGTTTGTTGTAAACAACATTCTATACTCGCCGTTCGTATATTCTTCCAAATCTTTTAATATATATTTTCTTAAATCGTTTGCGGTTTTAACACGTTTTGCAATATCGTTAAAAATGTGGTGCGAAGTCCAGGAGTAGCCCATATCAAATGCTTTTTTTTGTAAGTCTAATTTTTCTGCTTCGGCAAGCATAAATACAGGTTTTATTTCTTCAAGTTTTAACCTTGCTTCTTCCCAAAAATCGGTTGGCACCATATCGGCTACATCACATCTATAGCCATCAATTTTAAACTTGGCAACCCAATACTTTAATGATTTTATCATTTCGTTTCTTAAGTTCTTATTATCGTAGTTTAAGTCAATAACATCATGCCAATCTTTAATTGGAGGGATAAAACTTCCCGAAGTGTCTTTTGTATAAAAATCAGGATTTGTACGTGTCCATTTATGATCCCACGCCGTATGGTTTGCAACCCAATCTAAAATTACATACATCCCGTTTTTGTGAATAGTATTTACCAACGAAATAAAATCTGCTTCCGTCCCAAATTCGGGATTTACTGAATTATAATCTTTTATTGAATAATAACTACCCAATGTGCCTTTTCGGTTTAACTCACCAATTGGTTGAATTGGCATTAACCACAAAATTTTTACTCCCAACTCTTTTAAGCGAGGAATTTGAGACTCAAGTGCCTTAAAAGTGCCTTTTTTGGAAAATTGTCTTACATTCACTTCATAAATTACTGCGTTTTTGCTCCAATCAACTATTTCTCTCCCTTCCAAACTAATGGTAACCGGTTGAGATTTTGTAATATAATTAAAAGCAAAAAACGAAATAACCGCTATAGCCAAAACTAATAATATCCTATTAAACCCCGCCAAATTGTTTTTTACCATTATATACCTGCAAAAATTTATTTAAATTATTATATTAATTTACTATTTATTTTATTTAATTTCACATGTAAAAAACGGAATTTTATGAACAAACATTCTGCAGACCCAACAATTAAATTTTTCGTATCGGTTTTAGGTACAATTGCACTATTATTTACATTAAAAGAACTGCAAAGTATCTTTTTACCTTTTGTGATTGCCTACTTTTTGTTCTTTCTGTTTACACCGTTAAACAATTTTTTAAGCAAAAAAAATTTTCCTTTAAGTTTATCCGTAATTATAAATATAATTATATTACTTTCAATATTCTTTTTGTTGGGTCAGTTTATTGTAACTTCTTTCAGTCAATTTGGCGAACAAATTCCGTATTATACAGTAAAGTTAAATAATATAGTAATTAATTTTGCGGTTGATTCCGGCATTAAAAATCCTGTTTTCCTTAATTTTGATATAAATAAGTATTTAGCTAAACTTGATTATAGTGTATTTGCAAGCGGTTTATTTTCGTCAACTATCGATTTTGTTTCAAATATTTTCCTTATACTATTTTTCTTTATTTTTATAAATAGCGGTCACGATAAAATTATTAATGCATTAAAAAACAGATTTGAACCCGATAATAATAGCGAATATGATGCAAATGACGGATTAGTTTATAATACAGTTAAAAATATAACCGACCAAGTACAAAAGTATATTTCAACAAAAGCATTAATAAGCCTACTAACCGCAATAGTTGTAAGTATAGTTTTAATGTTATTTGGTGTAGATTTTATTTTGGTTTGGGCAGCTTTTACATTTTTTCTTAATTTTATACCAAATATCGGTTCAATTATATCTGTTTTGCTACCAACAACAATGTGTTTAATTCAATACGAAACAATAGGTTATGCTGTTTTTTTACTTATTATATTAATGTTGGTTCAAAACCTTATAGGCAATATTCTTGAACCTAAAATTTTTGGAAATAAACTCGGTTTAAATCCCATAATTATTTTGCTGTCTTTGTTGTTATGGGGTTATATATGGGGTATTGGAGGAATGATTTTATCTGTTCCTATTACTGCAGTATTAAAAATTATTTTTGACAGAAGCAATAGCAAAAACTTACATTTAATTAGCGGAATTATGAGTAATTAATAAATTAATATTCAACCGGTTATTAAATTAAGTTTTTCTTTTAACATTAGTTTACATAAAAATTTTAATAATTACAATGAAATTGGTTTAAACGCAAAAAAGCGGGGTTTTATTCCCGCTTTTTTACATTTCTTTTAACAGAGGGGTATAACAAACAATCTTAAAATTTAATCTACTTTTGCCATTCTACTGCTTAACATTTTTACAGTTTCATTACCCATAAGCAATTCTTCTGCTTTTACATTAGATTCTTTGGTATTATAGTCCAACAATGTTAATGCCAATACAAATTGCAAATAATCATCTTCTTCGGTTTGGCTTGCTTTTATTAATTCGGGCAATATTTCTTTATATCTTAACTTACCGCATAATTCGTAACCGCTTCTTCTTAAACCGGTATTTTCGCTATTAATTGCCATCTTTAAATTCTCTATTGCACTTTGTCTTTTACTTAATTTTAACGGTTCTTGTGCGTTTGCATTTGTTGCAACAACTGTGGTTAATAATACAACCATCATTACTTTAACCAAATAACTTTTCATCGTTTTCATCTTTTTATCTCCGTCTTTAAGTTTCAAATTATTTTTCGTTTCTATAGCTTAAGACGATACATAAAAATACAAAGTTGTCATAACTTTATACTTATTTGTAAAAAAATGTAAAAGTGTAATTGATACAATTAACAAAATATTTGTTTTGTTTAATTTTTTTTTCTATGGAACATTGAAAATTAAAACAAAAAATATTAATTTGTTAAAAGTCAAAAATTTTAGGGAGAAACCAATGAGGTTATCAGTTAATTATATTTTTACTAAAATACTATTTATTATAGTACTTACAAGTGTTTTATTTACTAATCAAATTTATTCGCAGCTAAACAATTGGGATCTTAGGTTTTGTAATCCGATGATTAATTGGAATGTTCATGATATTTTTGCTGACGAAACTGGACTATTTGTTGCGGGTGAATTTACTTCAGCAGCCGGAAACCCCAAAGCAGCATATGTAACAAAGTGGAACGGTACATACTGGGAGCACATTGGAAACGGTTTAAATAATACTGTAAGAAGCATTCGAAAAATTGACGGGATAATTTATATCGCAGGAGATTTTACCGATGCCGGAGATAACCCCGATGCAGATTATGTAGCTAAATTAAATAATGAAACAAAAAAATGGGAAGCTGTAGGACCCGGTTTAACCGGTTCGGTATATTCTGTTAGAAAATTTGGAATTGATGATATTGTTGTAGCAGGAACATTTAATAATGTTTTGGGTGATGAATTTAATAGTTATTTATTAGTGTGGGATACTAGTGAAAACAAATGGACAAAACCACGAAAAGATACATTATTTGTTTATCCTTCGGGGGGTACATTATACACCGGTGTAAATAGTTGGGTTTTTAGCGCTGAAAACGAGTATTATATTAATAATTATGCCGGATTGGTAATCGGCGGTAATTTCCAAGTACTTTGTGATTGGGATGATTCATCGCATTATGCTGTAAGTATAGCACGATTTAGAGGAGGAGATTGGGAACCGTTTGAAAATCGCGATACAGTTATTCAAGGAGAATATCCCCAGATAAGCGGAACTGTTTTTTCTATTGCAGTTGACGAACCTGCCGGATATTTAATTGGCGGTAATTTTATAAATGCAGGTACTGTACAAAATGCTAATTATATTACATATTACCATGATGGTCATTTCATACCGCTGGATATAGGTACAAACGGACCCGTATTTTCTGTTGCTATTACTGATAAATATTTTTATGTTGGCGGAAACTTTACAAAAGCAGGTGATGTTTTTGTAAATAATTTTGCCAGATTTGATAGACAAACAAATAAATGGGAGGCTATTAAACCTTCTAACCCGGCATATGATTTTCCAATTAACGGAGAAGTAACCAAAATTTGTGTGGTAAATGATTCACTTATTTACTTAGGAGGAAAGTTTCAAAATATCGGAGATATTGCTTCCAATGATTACTTTGCAGTATTCGACGGAAAATCTTGGAAATCTTTGGGGCTTGGATTAATTGGTGATCCGGTCAACGGAATCGAAATATTTAATAATAATATTTATGTTGCTGGCGGTTTTGTTGATGCAGATAGTAAACACAACAACGATTATTTTATAACCTTTGACGGAAACGGTTGGCAACCTGTTGGGAATATTCCGTTAAATAATTTAGTTACAAATTTATACAAAGATGATGACGGATTAATTTTATTTGGTTATTTTACAAATGCCGGTGGAATAGAAGAAGCTGATTTAATTGCAAAATGGAACGGCACTTCGTATTTATCGCTCGGCATAAATTCAGGAATTTCACAAATAGGTAATATAGTAAAATCTATTGTTAAATTTAACAATAAATACTTAATTGGCGGTTTCTTTGAATCATTGAATAATCAAAACATTAAATTTATTGCCGAATATGATGGTTCAGGTTGGAAGCAATTCGGAGTCCCTCTTGATGATTATGTTTATGGGTTAAAAGTACACAATAACGAGCTGTATGCTTTTGGTGCTTTTAAAAACGCAAGCAATAATAATTCTGCCGATTACGTTGCTAAATGGGACGGAAATAAATGGCTACCGGTTGTAGGAAGTTTTAACGATAATAATGAGTATCCGGTTGTAAGCTCAATTTTAATTGATGATGCAGGAATTTATGTTTCCGGACATTTTTCTAACCTAGGCAACAATTCCAATGCCGATAATATTGCATTTTGGAACGGGCAGCAATGGCAAGCTTTAGGAATAGGGCTTAACGGCAATGCGAATAAAATGGTCGTTAAAAACAACAAACTTTTGGCTGCAGGAAATTTTACAGGGGTAAATGATGATGAAACTATTAATAATATTGCTGTATTTGACGGTAATACTTGGTCTGCAGTAACAATTCCGTCATTTATGCATAGTTCGGAAGTTAACGATTTTGAATTTTGGGGGAATAATTTATTAATCGGAGGCAACTTTAGAACACTTAGCGACTTTCAAACAAGCATTAGTAATTTTGGCATGTACAATCTTTCGGATACACCTTTACCTGTTAACGAAGAAGGTAATAGCATAAAATTAGGTTTTGATCTATTCCAAAATTATCCGAACCCATTTAATCCAGTAACAACAATAAAGTTCTTAATTCCAGAATATGGCAATGTTTCTTTAAAGATTTTTGATATTTTAGGAAACGAAGTAACTAATTTATTTTCAGGAAATAGAGGTTCAGGTTTCCATTCTTTTACTTTTGATGGTAGCAAACTATCTTCAGGTGTTTATTTCTATCAATTACAGTTTAATAATTTAGTATTAACAAAAAAATTATTATTATTAAAATAAAAAAGCGGGGTTTTATTCCCGCTTTTTTACATTTCTTTTAACAGAGGGGTATAACAAACAATCTTAAAATTTAATCTACTTTTGCCATTCTACTGCTTAACATTTTTACAGTTTCATTACCCATAAGCAATTCTTCTGCTTTTACATTAGATTCTTTGGTATTATAGTCCAACAATGTTAATGCCAATACAAATTGCAAATAATCATCTTCTTCGGTTTGGCTTGCTTTTATTAATTCGGGCAATATTTCTTTATATCTTAACTTACCGCATAATTCGTAACCGCTTCTTCTTAAACCGGTATTTTCGCTATTAATTGCCATCTTTAAATTCTCTATTGCACTTTGTCTTTTACTTAATTTTAACGGTTCTTGTGCGTTTGCATTTGTTGCAACAACTGTGGTTAATAATACAACCATCATTACTTTAACCAAATAACTTTTCATCGTTTTCATCTTTTTATCTCCGTCTTTAAGTTTCAAATTATTTTTCGTTTCTATAGCTTAAGACGATACATAAAAATACAAAGTTGTCATAACTTTATACTTATTTGTAAAAAGATGTAAATATTAGATAAAAGTGATTTAAAAATAAAAGCCCCGTTTAAGTATATAAAACCTAAACGGGGATCGTTAAAATTTAAGTGTAAGTTTTACTTCACTTCAAATTTACTATCGGGTACTTGGTCATTTATTTTAATTTCTACAACATTTAAGTCGAATGTTTGACCTGCCATACTTTGTGTGTATTTATGCGGAAATTTAACCCCGTTTATTTCTTTAAAATCGCTATAAATAGTAACTTGGGTAAAATTTCCTTGTGGAGTTTCTAATGTTGCAGCATCTCTGTTTTTCAAACCTGTTTCAGGGTCAAAATATGTTACTGAGGATTTACCGGTTGCAAATTTATTTGTAACTTTATAATAATCTTTTCCATCAATATTTTCTACTCCGGTTAATTCTAAAGTAACTCCGTATTTTGATAAATTTAAATACGGTTCAATAGCAGATTCAAATTTTAATTGTTCCAAGTCGTTCCCTTCAAGCATTTTGCTTTGACCCATTGCAGATTGTTTTGCTTTAATGCCGTCCGTAACCGTTTCTTGAACAAACATTCCCGCATCAATTTTTTGATAAAGTTTACCGTTATCTTTTTTAATAATATTTACGGTAAATTCACCCATAGGCATTTTACCTTTTAATGTAACATTTGCAGTTTTTATTTTTTCAATATTTTCTTTTCCGCCAATTGCTTTAATATAATCGGCAATAACTTTATCTACTGTCAAACCTTCAGGTAATTTTTTGGCAGATAAGTCAACTTTTTCACCGTTCATATCCAAAAATTCAATTTTTCCGTTTTGTGCAAATTTCTTTAAAGGAGCAGAAATTTCACCGGCTTTACCAACCACAATAATATGTGCATTATTTGGTTTTATCATTCTACCCGCAGCTTCGTAAATATCATCAACAGTTAACGAATTTAATACCGTTAAGTAATTTTTATAAAAATCTTTTGGTAAATTAAAACGTTCAATATTCAATGCAAAGGCGGCAATAGTTTGAGGGTCTTCCAAACTTCTTGAAAAATCACCTGTTAAAAAGTTCTTGGTTCTTTGTAAATCTTCTTCGGTAATTTTTTCGGTACGTATTTTATTCATTTCCGATAGTATTTCAGAAACTGCACTATCTGTAACCGAGTTTCGTACTTCGCAATATGCGTTAAAACTACCAACATACTCATCGGTATTTAAGTTTGAATAAGCACCGTAAGTATAAGCATGTTTTTCTCGTAAATTCATAAATAAACGAGCTGTAGCACTTCCGCCTAAAATTGAATTAACAACTTGGGCTTTAATTTGGTCGGTTGTGCCTATTTTTAGGTCTAAAGGATAAGATACGCTTACAACAGATTGAACCGAATTACTTCTATCGGATATTGTAACTTTACGCACAAGCGGTGCTTTAACATCTTTAAGTTTAGTTTTTTCAACTTCCTTTCTTTCCCAACCACCCAAATATTTTGTAACCATTTCTTTTGCATTATCAAAAGTTATATCGCCAACAATTGCAAGATATGAAATATTGGGAACAAAATATTTTTTATAATAATTGGTACAAGCTTCTAATGTAATGGCTTTAATAGTTTCTTCTGTTTCAATTTCGCCATAAGGGTGATCTTTTCCGTATAAAACAACCTTTTTAACTCTACCGGAAATTGCTTGCGGATCATCTTTTGCCGAAGCTAAACCGCTTAATGTTTGGGTTTTTATTTTATCTAATTCTTCTTGTTTAAACTCACTATTTAGAATAATGTCCGAAATTATCTCAAATAATTTTTCGGTATTTTTGCTTAAGCAAGATCCGTTAATTGATGTTGCAGAGCTATTTAAATTGGCGCCTATAAAATCAACTTCTTCATCAATTTGTGCTTTTGTTCTTGTTTTTGTTCCCGTACCTAATAATTGACCCGTAGTATTAATATATCCCGCCAATCCTTCTTCTAAAAGAGGTTCTCTGTTAACTACAAATCTAAAATTAATTTTAGGTAATTTATTGTTTTCTACAACAATAACTTTTAACCCGTTTGGCAATTCAAACATTTTATAATCACCTAAATTAATAATAGGTGCAGTACCGGGTAAAGGTTTTTTAGTTCTATCTAACTGTGCAAACATTAAGGTTGCCGTAAATAAAAATAAAATTATAAAAATCGATTTATTTCTCATATTATTTTCTCCGAACGTAAAATATTATTTTTGTGAACTTTTAGGTAAATAGTGCAAAACAACTCTATTTTCTTTAACCAAGTATTTTTTGGCAACACGTTTAATATCTTCACGAGTTACTTTCATAAATCTTTCTATTTCGGTGTTTATTAAATTTGCATCACCAAAATAAACATGATAGTTGGCTAAGTTTTCGGCTATTCCCGCTACTTTTGAGTTTTCTTCCACAAAACTTTTTTCAATTTGATTTTGAAGTTTTAAAAATTCTCGTTCGCTAATTAAATCGTTTTGTACTTTTATAATTTCTTCATAGATTGCATCTTCAACTTCTTTAGCGTCTTTTCCCATATTGCAAACGGCAAAAACCAAAAACTGTCCGCCATCTTCTAACGAAAAAGGAAGCGACATTGCCGTTACGGCTTTTTGTTGTTCGTCAACAATGGCTTTATATAATCTGCTGCTTTGACCTGACGATAATAAAGTTGTTAACATGTTTAATGCATAATAATCTTCCGTTCCCTGAGCAGGTATTCTATATGACTGAATAACGGCAGGCAGCTGAATATTATCATAAACGGTATCTCTTATTTCGCCGCCCAAAGGTGGTTCAACCGGAAATTCTCTTTTAATTTCTTTTGTCCCTTTCGGAATTTCTGCAAAAAATTTATGTATAAATTCTTTTGTTTGACTTTTATTAATATCACCGGCTATAGACAAAGTTGCATTATTGGGTACATAATAATGTTTATAAAAATCAATAAATTCTTCCAATTTTGCTTGGTCTATATATTGAACCGAACCAATTGGTAACCATCGATAAGGATGTACTTTGTAAGCTCTTTTAAATGTCTCTTCCAAAATTGAGCCATAAGGTCTGTTTTCGTAACTTTGTTTTCTTTCTTCTTTTACTACTTTACGTTGGGTTTCTAATCCTAAACTATCAATTTTTAAATGGAATAACCTTTCGGATTCCATATACAACCCAAGTTCTAATTGATTGGAAGGCAATATTTCATAATAAAAAGTTCTATCGAAAGATGTGTTAGCGTTTAATGTTCCACCGGCTCCTTCAATAGTTTTAAAGTATTCCCCTCTTGCAATATTAGGTGAACCTTCAAACATTAAATGTTCAAAAAAATGTGCAAATCCTGTTCTTTCGGGGTCCTCGTTTTTACTTCCTACATGATACATTATTGAAACGGCAACATTAGGCGTGGTATGGTCTTCGTGTAATATTACATGAAGTCCGTTATCAAGCTTATATTCTTCAAATTCAATTTTCCGACTACCGGAACAACCTATTATTAGCATTAGTACCGGTAAAATTAAAAGAATTTTGTTCTTCATCATTTTATCCTTCGTTTAGTTGATTAATAATTATTTATTACCTCTTTAAAGTTAGTAAGATTAATGTTTTAATACAATAAGTAAATTTATATTAATTTATTAATAATAAAAGTTTTAACAAAAATTGTTAAATTTGCATAACTAATTATTAAAAACGGGGAGATGTTATATGAAAAGATTAATTTTACTATTTTTACTTTGCTCAAGTTACTTTTTTGCTCAAACAATTACATGGACCGAAATAGGTTCTTTTTACAATTTGCCTGCAGGCGTAAAACTATACGAAGGTACAAGAACTTCGCCAAAATTAAAAGCTTATTATTTTGATGTTGATTTAAATTCACCCAAAATTGCCGTAAGACCTTATGTTACTTCTTCACCAAGCACGGTTAATGTTTTGACAAGCCGTTTTGGAGCATATGCGGCAATAAACGGCGGATTTTTTGGAGGCTCTACTTCCTATAGTACTGTTGTTTATCCTAACGAAGTAAAAGCACAAAACGTTGGGTCAGTTACAAGAAATAACCAATCTTATCCGGTTATTCGCAGTTTTTTTGGCGTTAAAACAGATAAACAACCGTCTGTAGATTGGATTTACCATTTTAACAATACAATTCAAGGTATATATACTTTTAATCAACCTTTACAATATGCTTAT
The DNA here is from genome assembly GCA_036743235.1 of Melioribacteraceae bacterium. Classification (GTDB taxonomy): domain Bacteria; phylum Bacteroidota; class Ignavibacteria; order Ignavibacteriales; family Melioribacteraceae; genus JAEXOD01. The sequence goes on along the minus strand of DAINPX010000028.1, from coordinate 16 downwards.
AATGCTCCTTCTCCTT
>DAINPX010000027.1:8746-15666 GCA_036743235.1 Melioribacteraceae bacterium | reverse complement strand
ATAAATCAACACGAGGTCGCCCGAATACTCGGTTATGATCCTTCGTATATCAATAAAATATTAAAAGGAGTAAAAAAGGGTCCTGCAGCAGACCGCATTATCTCCCAAATAAACGATATTTATTCAAAAGTTGCCGTTAAAAAAGTTGCTTAAACTCCGTAATAAAAAGTAATTAATTAATGACTTAATGTAGTGAAAAATTTACAAAACAACAATAGCAAGTTTATACAAAAAAGTGAATTAAAATAATAAAAAAGATTTTAACGAGCATTTAACAGGCGGTTAAAAAGATGATACAGAATTTTAAGACGATTTTATATAACACAATACACCGGAACAAAAAAAGCATAGATCAGATTGCCGATGAAATAGGTGTATCTTCAAACTCGCTTTACAGGTATTGCATTGAAGGGGAAAGCGGAAGCGAAATGCCCGCAAGGCGTTTAGTTCCGTTAATGAAAGCTGCCGAAAATTTCGAGCTTCTTAAGCATATAGCGTACTTATGCGGTTTTGTCTGCATAAAAATGCCAAAATACTTAAAAGTGAAAACCGATGAATTCGAGGTTATTAACGAATATCAGGATGTAACCGTTAAAGCGGCCAGAGAGCTTAAAACCTTTTTCGATAACCCAAACTCCGCAAATTACGATAAAGTAAGCAAAGCTTTGCGAGAAGTAATAGAAAAAAGCGTAACAAATCAAGAGTATTGCAAAAAAACTTATTCCGGACAACTTGAAATAGACTTTGACCATGAGAGATGACGGTATTTGGCTAAAACCTTCGGAAGTCATGGACTTGCTGGAGACAAATAAAAGATATATTACGCGTAATATCGATAAATACGAATATCGTATTACGACAAGTAACGGCGGAAAGACGTATTTTATAAATCTGAAAAGTTTGCCGGTAGAAGCACAACTAAAGTATTATAAACAAAACGATGTTACGGCAGAAAAAACCGAAAAAGCCGTAATAATACCGTTACCGGAAGAACCCAAGCGTATTATTAACAGCAAAGAAGCTTCCGCAAAGGCAACAATAGTAATACATTTTAGCAATTTTGTACGTTATGCCGATAGCAAAGTAAAAGCGGGAGAGCAGTTTGTAGAAGAATTTAACGCAGGCAAATACCCAAACTTACTAAATATGGTAGGCGAAATATCCCTTAAAAGTTTATACCGCTGGAAAAAGAAACTTGACGAAAACAAAGGGAATATTGATTGTTTAGAGCCAAAATATAAACCTATAGGGTGCAGCAGTATAACAGATATTGAAGCAGAGATCATAATACCGCTTATACTTAACCCAAACCGCCCTTTAATAAGCGAAATTATAAGCAATGCAAAGCATTTTATAAAAGCAAGAGGAATACAATTAAAAAGCGATGCAACTTACAGGCGTTTTATAGAAAATTGGAAAAGCAGGAATATAGACCTTTGGACATTGGGAAGAGACGGAAGCAAGGCGTATAACGACCGCATATTAAAAGATATATTGCGTGATAAAGACAGAATAGAAGTTGGGGATATACTTGTTGCAGACGGTCATAAGTTTAACGTAATGGTAATAAACCCGTTAACCGGCAAAGCTACACGTATGACTTTAATAATGTTCTATGACTTTAAAAGCGATATGCCCGTAGGCTGGGAGATAATGCCGACCGAAAACACATTGGCAATTGCCGGAGCTTTACGCAATGCAATTTTACGTTTGGGACGCTTTTTTAATGCCGAAGGTTATGCACCGAAAGTAGTTTATTTAGATAACGGACGAGCTTTTAGAGGCAAATATTTTAACGGAACAAAAGATTTTAGCGACTGCGAAATTCCCGGATTATTTGAAAAATTAGGTATTCAGACCATATTCGCCACCCCTTATCACGGTCAAAGCAAGCCGATTGAACGTTGGTTTAAAACACTTGGCGAGCTGGAAAGAAGAATGCCGAGTTATACCGGTTATAATATAGATAATAAACCGGCTATGAACATGCGTAATGAAGTTTTGCATAAAAGATTATACGATAACTCGGCAATAAGTTTGGAAACATTACAATATAACATGGAAGAGTTTATTAAAGAGTACTCCGGAGAGGCACATGTAGGCGGATTTTATAAAGGTTTATCCCCTGCCGAGATATTTATGTATAGCGTAAACAAAATAAAGCAGTCCGGAAATTATGTTGAAAGACTAATAAGTCAAAAGCAGTTAATATATTTAATGTTACAAGATACGGCACGTAAAGTAGGCAAAAACGGTATAAAATTTAGGGGTAACTACTATTTTAACGAGCAAATGCCTTCAATTATAAGCAGTAAAGTAACCATAAAATACGACATATGGAACGATAACGAAGTTTACATATTTGAAAACGGCAGTTATTTATTTTCCGCAAGCAAAGACGATAGTCTTTATCATCCCGCAGCCGGTATTCTTGGCACTGATGACGACATGTCTGTATTAACCGAAGCTATCGGAATAAAACAAAGGATGAAAAAACAAGTTGTAAGCGATTTTAAGAACGTTTTAAGCTTAGGCAAAGAAGTATTACCGCAGGGAAACAGCACCGCAGTACTTCCGGAAAAGGCAAAAGAAGAAAAATCGGATAAGAAGAAGAAAAAGGAAGAAAAAAAGAAGATTAGTGCCATAGAATTATACATGCTTGAGGCAGGCTACAGCGACCCAACGGCAGACCCACGAGACTTACTAAACAACAAGGTAAAATAAATGGAAAAAGTTAAAGAAAACACATTGCAGCAGTTGGCTGCGTATTTGGAAACTCATAATGTTTCTATTAACCGCGTATCTAAACAGCTTGGTTATAGTGCTGCGGTTTTAAGTCAATATCTTGCCGGTAAATATGTAGGTGATAACGATAAACTTGAAATTACAATCGCCGCATATCTGCAAAGACAAAAAGAAATAGAATTAATGCCGAAAGAAAGTATTCCGTTTACGCTTACAACAAACGCCAAACAAGTTTTTGCAATAGCAAGAATGTGCCATAATGAAAACGAAATAGGCGTAATAACAGGTGAAGCCGGAACAGGTAAAACGAGAGCGATAAAAGAATATTCGATTAAAAACCCCGATGTAATATTAATTGAAGCTGATTTAAGCTATACAAACAAGGTATTTTTTAGAGAATTACATAAAAAACTTGGCATGGACGGAAACGGCGGAATTTATGATCTATTTACCGATTGCTGCGAAAGATTAAAAGATAGCGGAAGACTTGTAGTAATAGATGAAGCTGAAAACCTCCCCTATCGTTCTTTAGATATGATTAGAAGACTATACGATAAAGCCGGCATAGGCATTTTATTGGTCGGTTTACCCCGTTTAATACGCAATTTAACGGGTCGTAAAGGCGAATTTAAGCAGCTTTACAGTCGAGTCGGCTTTGCAATTAATCTTGAAAGCTTAACCGATGACGATACAAAAGCAATAGTAACATCGGTATTTCCGGACTTAAACGGCACAAGCAAAGTATTTTGCAGTCTTGCCAAAGGGAACGCCCGCAAGCTTGAAAAACTGATATTAAGAACCGGACGAATAGCCAAAACAAGCAATAGCGAAGTTACCGAAAGGACTATAAACATAGCTGCGGAAATGCTGATTTTATAATATTTACCAAAAGGAGTAAGGTTATGAACCAGATAATTATATCAATTACAACAGTTAAAAACTACGCTACCGTAGAAATGAGGTTAAACGGTTTATATAAATGTGTTAGCGTAGAAAAGGCAAAACCCGTTAAATCTTTCCCTATTAAGGAGGTTATTAAATGTTACTTAATGCTACAAAAAGACAGGCTAAACTGCCAAACCTTGACGAAATTAAAATTTTTCTTGGCTGGATTAAAAAAGAGTACGGTACGGAAGTGATAATATCGTTTTTGGCTAAAATGATATACGAACATCAAAATTACGGACTAACGGACATAATAGACGAACTACAACAAATAAAAAACGAGGTAAAAAATGATCAAGACATATGAAGAACTTGAGCTTCAATTAAAAGAATATGCGGTAAACTACGCCGCTCTTGTTAAAAAAGAAGCAGAAATGAACGAAAAATTGAACAAAATTAAGCAAGATTACGAAGAAAAGACAAAGGAATTACGTTATACTACCGAAACAATTCAAGGTGAAATTAACGCATTTTGTACCAAAAATAAATCGGATTTTGACAAAGTAAGAAGCAAAGAATTTCAGTTTGGGACTGTCGGTTTTCGTGTAAATCCCCCAAAAGTAACCTTGCTTAACCGTAAATATAACCTAAAAACTGTATTAGAGCTTGTTAAAAGACTATATAAAAAAGCTTATGTACGTGTTAAAGAGGACTTGGACAAAGAGGCAATATTGGCGGATTATGCAGGTAAAAAACTTGATGACGGCAAACTTGCCGGTGTTGGATTAAAAGTTGACCAAGATGAACAATTCTATATTGATGCAAAGTATGAAGAATTAGTTTAATTAGTGACGCGTAACGCGTAACGAGTTACAGGTTATGCGTTACGTTTCTTAAAAATAAACAAAGGTGCAAAATGAAAGAACGAGAAGGTTATAAAGCGGAACAATCAAGAAACGAAGCATTAAGAAGTGTTAACATAGGGAAAAACCAGCAAACGGTATTATCCGTAATTGCAAAACATGAACCTGTATCCAACGAGCAAATTGCGGTATTATTGGGCTGGTTTCCCAATCAAGTAACCCCAAGAGTTTTTGAGCTTAGACAACTTGGTTATGTTGAACATTGCGGATATACAATTAGCCCAAGAACCTATAAAAAAGTATCGTTATGGGGTATTAAAGAGGCACATCAACAACAAATTAAATTTAAGGAGTAACAAAATGAACACTGCGGTAAAAACACACTGGCGTTTGGCTTATAAATCTGTAAAACGAGCACTAAAAGTAACATTAATATCTATTGAAAGCTACATAAAAGCTTATAAATATTCGGCAAAAGTATCGGACGATTTATATAAAAAACGTAAAGCAATTGAGTATTTGGAAGACTAAAAGAAGTAACGTGTAACAAGTAACAAACGATAAATAGCGAGGTATTAAATGGACATAAACAAAGAACAAATAAAAAAAATACACACCCTAAAAAATGTAATAGGGTTAAGTGACGAAGAGTATGGTTCTGCGTTGGAATCTTACGGTGTTTGTACCAGCAAAGAATTAACTTGCAAACAGGGGGACGATTTAATTTATCGTTTGGAAAAGCTGTTACCGAAAGAACCCAAAAAGTCCAAAAAGACAAAAAACACCAAATATAACAATTTGGGTGTTAGAACAAATTACAAAGGCGAACACTACGCGACCCCAAAACAATTACGGTTAATTGAGGCATTGTGGTTTAACGGTGCTAACGTAAGAACCAAAACGCAGGAAGCTCTATTAAGTTTTGTAAAAAAAATAACGGGTAAAAACGCATTGGAATGGCTTCTTATTTCCGATGTCCAAAAAATTGTTAAAGCAATTACGAGTTTAAATAATGATTAGCCCTATTGTTAATGCCCTTAATGAGAGCTTGGAAAAGCTGAATAAATTTGAAGCCGAAAACTTTTTAGGCAAGTTGCAACCGGTCTTTTATCAGTCAAAAATGAACCTTTATTTAGCCATTAAAGAGCTTATGAAAGACACCGATGAACTTAAAAGACTTCAAAACAAAGCTTATTTGGTGGATAACAAAAATTATGACGAACTTGTAAATAATGTACAAAACAAAGCCGTAAAAGACTATTTAAGCTTATATATAAAGTTCGGAAGAGAGTTTAAAGCTAATTGGAGTAAGGGGGTAAAATGATTTGTAACTATTGTGGTAATGAAAGTTTTAGCGTTGTTCGTGTTTTGCGTAACAGAAGATTAAGAAAAGGCAAATACAAAGTAACCGATAACGTGGATAGCAGAGAAGTAATTTGTAGAATTTGCGGTAAACGTTACATAACCGAAACAATACTAACGGGTGAGATTGTTTGCCATAATTATAAAACTTACACAAAAGAAACGGATGGCGAGTATGAATATAACCAACAAATTGAATTTAATCAATAAATGTAGAAGGTAAAAAATGATATGCAAAAGAAGAGTAAACAGAATTAAACAAAACGAACTAAAAAATACCGGTTTATGGTTTGCAAGAGGCTACAATCACGCCATTAACACGCCGATAGGAAAATCATTAAGTGAATTAACGGTTAAAGACATAGTTACAATTGCCAACACAACAATTTACGGTAAATATAACGCTTGTACCGAAGCGGAAGTTGAGGCAAAAGGTGTTGATGTAGCCGGCAAACTTCTGTTTACTGTAAAAACACCGGGCAACCCAAGTTATAAATTCACTATACACCCAAACCTCGATTTAACCGTCTCGGTTTTTGGCGAAAGCGTAGCAATACATAACCAAGCCGAATATATAACCTATATTAAAACCAAATTAGGGAGAAAATAAAATGACTTTAACACTTGTATTACTGGCAATAAGTGCAATAGCAAACGGGGCTATGGACATATTACAATATCGCCCGTCTATGTTCCTTTTTAGAGGCGACTGGTGGCATAAGCGTGGTAAATATGCATGGAACAGGCGTAAATGGTACACAAAATACATATTTACAATGGTTTCGGACGGCTGGCATATGTTCAAATTTGTGAACATTTTTGCTTTTGCCCTCGCAATGGCTGTAAACTTAAGTAATAACTTAACTTGTGTAATGCTGGTTGCTTTAGGTATATACACGTTTATAGGCGTAGTATTTGAAATAAGTTACAACTATATATGGAGCAGAGAATAATATGAGTACTATATATTTGAGCTGCGAAAATTGTAATTCAAGTATAAAGTCCGAAGTTTACGAAAAATACGAAGGACTATGTACAAAATGTGCAAAACGGCAATATCCGGCT
>DAINPX010000027.1:0-8646 GCA_036743235.1 Melioribacteraceae bacterium | reverse complement strand
TAAGAACAATAAAAAATATATTGGAAAAGTACTTTAGAGAAGGGAAAGCCGATAAAATAAAAGACGAAGCCGTCTTAGAAATTAAATTGGCATTAAAGCGTAATAAAATACCCTTTAATAAGTATAAAAACCAAATATATAAACTTACAAAAGAAGTAGAAAAAGAGCTTGAAAAAAGCTTTATGGATGAAAAAGTAAAACCGATTGACGAAAACGTAAAAAAACAACTGAACGAACTTATTAAAAAAAGCAACTTTGCAGTTACCGAATTACAACAAAAGATAGAAAAAGAACTTATTAAATCCTTAAATTCCGGCGATTTTGTTAAATCGCTGGAAAGAGGATTAAGGAAAATTAAAGTTGCCGAAAGGCATATAAACACGGAAATATTTACAACAAAAGCAGCATTGGACAACTTAAAGAGAAGCATGGACTATAAAAAAGCCGGGGTTAAATATTTACGTTATGCGGGACCTTTGGGTACTGAACGCCCTTTCTGTAAGCTGCATATTGACAGAGTTTATAGGTTTGAAGAAGTTGAGGAGATGTTAAATAATTTTGGTCAGCCCGCTTTAATATACTGCGGTGGGTATAACTGCCGTCATAGGTGGGAAGCGATGTTTGGAGAAATGAAAGAAGATGTTTATGTTGATTACAGTTGGCAAAACGCCTATAACAAAGCAAGCAAAAACGAACGTAAAGTTATGGATGAAGAGTTGAATTTTGCCAAAAAATTAACTAAACTTGGAAACAAAATTGAGCTAAACAATACACTTACAAAACTCGATAATAAAGATACCGATTTACTTTTTAACGGTATTCCGGCACAATTAAAAACAAAAAGCACCGATTCTGTTGATTCTTTGGTACGTGCTTTACAAGATGCGGTACACCAAGCTGATTTAGTAATTGTTGATTTGTTAAAAGAAAACAAAGACTTGGAAAGGGCTATAAGGAAGGCAAAAAAATGGCTTATTACCCATAATGGGAAAAGACTTTATTATTATTACAAAGACAATTTAGAGGAGATAACATATGGATAGAGAAACAGTTATCAAAGAGTTCAAAGAGTTATTAGAGGAGTCTTTAATTCGTAAATATAATCCTAAATCGCAAGCATTTTATTTACTTGGGACAATAAGTGCCTATTATGAACTTGGTATTATTTCAACGAGTGATTATAAAAAGTTATACGAGGAAATTAAAGGAAAGCTGGGGTTCACTACCGAAGATTTTGATAGTATAGCACAATAAAAAAGCCTGTTAATCGGGCTTTTTTTTATTTTATTCTTTGTTTAATTAGCAATTATATGTAATTTTACCAAAATTAAATTAAAACTAATATTATAAATGTACTATGAATAATGCAGTAAGTATTAAAATTATATATGACAGCGAAAGTTTGCAAAGCGGGTTAATACCTATACGTGATTTAGCCCCTTCTCTCCTATCTTTGGCAGATGCAATGGAAGAAGCTTATAACCAAGTTATTAAAGATAACACAAAGCTTAAAATATATGTTAAAAGTGATTTCGAAAAAGGATCTTTCCATGTGAACCTATTCTTAGAGCCTTCTGTAATCGAATACCTTATAAATTTTTTCACAAGTCCAAGCATTAATGCAATAACCACGTTTTTGGCATTATTTGGTTGTGCAATTAATTTGGTTAAATTTATTAAAAATAGGAAAATAGCAAGTGAAATTAAAAAAGGAAAAGATGTTATTTTGGAATTAGAGGATAAAACTACTATTACTACCAATGAAGATAGCTTGTTATTATATAAGAACATCAGTATAAGGAAGAAGCTTAAGGAAACCTTAAGCCCATTGGAGAATAGCGACATAAACCTATTCAAAATAATTGACGGTAATAATGACGAAATAGTCACAATATTAAAAGATGAAGTGAACTATTTTGAAACAGAAGATGCCGAGATTGATAAGATTATAAACGAATACGAAACAACAAAAGTTTTCAAAATAGTTAATGTTGCTTTTAAAGACGGTAACATGTGGAGGTTAGAAGACGGTGCGTCAAGTATATACGCAACTCTTTTAGACCCTATTTATTTAGACAAAATCGAAAAAGGTATTATCGCATTTAAAAAGCATGACCTCATCAAATGTAAAATTAAGACTATCCAAAAAGTTAACACGAAAAATCATTTAAAAACAGAACATGAAATTATAGAAGTGATGAACCATTGGCATCAAGAAAAAGGGCAAGAAATTCCCTTCCATGATTAAATTTATAAGGTTATTATTTAGTATTGGCTGTATCAATAATTTTACCAAGTTCGTCAACTACAAAAGTCTTAAATTCAACTCCCAATAACTCGTAAAGTTCTTTTTTCTGCTTATCGTTAATGCCTAAAAACTTCCATAATTTTCTGCTTTTGCCAACTCCGGAAACGTTAAACCAAAATGCCTTTTTACCTTGTTCGGGGTCTGTAAAACCAATTACAACTTCCGTATCGGTAACGTTTGTAATATTCATATTTCTTAACATTTCACCCCTGCCGGTTAAAAAGCTGTTTTTTGCTGCGGGGTTCATAAACTCTTTATATCTTTTATAGCCATGTATAATAAAACCAAGTTCACCGCTTTTGTTCGTAACTATTTTAAATAATGAAGGGTTCCTTTTAATCTTTTTATATATTTTTTCATCGTAAGGTCTATAAAAACTTTTTTCCGAGTAAGCATATTTTTTCCCTTCGTAATCTTCTCCTTTCCTTATATTCTCGTTTATAAAGCCAAGAAGTCTAACGCCGGCTATTTCAAGAAGCTTTCCCCCGCTTGTATCAAGTAATTTTTTCATAAGTCGTTATTTATTATTTTTAATAGTTTATCCCCCTCTTTAGGAGGGGTAAAACCTACAAACTCGTAAGCTTCATCTTCTTTTATCGGCATTATTCTGCTAACGGTTTCCAAAGTGGCTGCATTTTTTTCGGGGTCTTTCTCCTCATAAATATTCAGTTTAAATTTATAAGGCATTAAGCCCTCGTAATTAAGTTTATAATCATACGTTAAATACTTGTTAATTAGTGCTTCAACTCTAACCATATCGCTATAAAAAATATCTTTGCTTATTAATTGCAACACTTGTAAAGCGGCACGGCTACCTCCGTTGCTTGGCAATTGGGTAGTGTTTGCCTGCCCTAATACCGCAATTGAAATATCACTGTTTAACATCTCAATAAAATCTTTAAAGCTTGTTCCCTGTCCGCTTGCAATCTGGTTTAATCTAAACTCGATATAATCATCTGTAATTACATAATTATTTTGTATTGCGGTTTGTGCCGCAGTTGCTGCTGCCGCTTGGCTTTCGCTATCCGCTCCTTTATCAATAATTTGTAATATCCCTTTAATTTTCCGTAAAAAGTTTGCATTTTCCAAAATCATATCATATCGCAATATTTCAAGCATTGTAATTGCTCGCATAATACCCGCAAAAGGTAAATATTGAACGTCATCAAGCAGATAATAAATATTATCAACTTCTATCTTGTCTTTAAAAGTGTTGTTTTCATACAAATATATATAGTTAATATCGCTTGTAAACTCGGTATTGCTTAAGCGTTTTTCTATTTTTAGGTTACTCCCGTACTCATTATTTACCAATACAAGGTTAAAGCAGCTTTTACCAAATAAAGGAGCGTAACAATGGTTATTGATCAAATAATTAATTTGATCTCTGACCCTTTCAAGCAGTCTCTCCTTATCGCTAAAATCTTCAATACCGCTTATAGTCCAGCCAAAAGAACTTAAGGCAGTAGTTCTTGTTACAAAATGCCCCAATAACCTGGTGTTGTATTTAAGCGGTTTTTCAAGTTCCTTAAACAAATAAAGGTTTTTCCTATCCGGAGTTTGCTCTTCGGCTGCTTTTATTTGTCTGATAATGTCTTTATAGTTTCCGTATAACATAATAAATTCCCTAAATTTGTTATCTTTTATAAATAGTAATAATCTTTAATTGCTATTGCCGGTTTGGGTTTTACTTTTTTTGCAAGTTTCCTTTCGTGCAAAAATTCAAAAGCACAAATCAAACTGTCCGGTGCATCGTCTTTGTTTGTTTCTTTAGTTCCGCTAAACGAAAAGAATTGATTTAAAAATCTCTCTCCGTTTTCGGTTCTTGAAAAAGCAATCGGAAAACTTATCCTTTGTTCGTTATAAACAAGTTGGAAATTTTTTGCAAGGTCGTTAACTTTATACCTTTTGTATTCAATTGCGGGATAAGGCATATTACTTTGCTTACAGTAATTTTTAACGTGTTGCGTCCATGTACTTTCTTGGCTTACGTGCCCGTCAAAAGCAATTGCGTAAATATTAGAATACTTATATTTAAGCGTTAAAATATCGTTTAACAATAAATTGCTGTCGCTGTAACTTTTACAAATAGCGTCAATAACATAGTATTTATCGTATTGAATTGAATAACCGAATACGACAATTGCGGTAGTATCCCCCTTCCCCTTTTTGCTTAAGTTGGGATCGCAATAAATAACACATTTAACATCCGAAGGCGTTAAAGCTTCATCATAAAATTGTCGAACGAAAAAATCACCTTCCGGCGGTATAGGGTTCTGTTGGTAGTTTGCCTGCCAATCGCTCTCGCTAAACGGTTTAATTAAATTCTTTAATTCTTGCTCGCTTTCCACATTATACCTTTTTTTCCACAAAGGGCGGTTATTTTGCCAAGCTTTATAAACATGAACATTAAAACTTGGGTGCAATAATTTTTGTTCGTATTGTAAACGTAATTGATGAATAGCGGAGCTTGTATCAAAATCGTTTGCAAGTATTAAAAAAGTCGAATTTTTACTCATGGAGTGGAAAGTTTCCGAAAGCTTTTTAATACGTAAAACTACCGATTTACTTGTAAAAGAACTTTCGTTTGTTTCAATATCGTCTGCAAGTATAAAACTCGGACGACCGAACAAACGGGTGTAACCTCTTACGCTTCTCCCTTCGGAAAACGAAGCGATAAAACGTAAATCTGTAGCTTTATTTACTTCAGAGGAAAACGAAAGTTGATCACTGTTTGCCTCGTGAAATTTAATCCCAAAATCAAACATAATCTTTTCGTTATTCATGCAAATAGTAAAAACATCTTTAAGTATTGCAGACGATTTTGGAAGTGTTTCGGCATAAGTGCCCAATATTTTAGCTTTGCCGGAGAGAGCAAGCCATATTAAAAGTTTTTTGGCTGTTATGGTTTTACCGTGCTGTCTTGGTCCCAAAACTATATGTATTCCGGGAACTGAGGCAAAAGTTACAACATCTTTTAACATCTTATTCGGCTCTGCATAATCTTCGTACATTTCAGCCGAAAAATATGTTTTGTCAAAAAACCAAAAATCTTGCAAAGCTTTGTTTCTTCTTTTTAGTTTTCTTTCTTCGGTCATTTCTATTTCGGAAAAAGGAGGAGCGGGTTTAGTTGCTTCCAGTCTTTTTTCATTTTCGTATGACTTTATAAAGTCTTCAAAACTTAATTCTATCTTGCTAAATTTATCCATATACAAAACTCGTTAAAATGCCCTATAAAAGGTTTTTAGTGTTTAGGCGATAAAATACACCTTAAAAAATTTTTAAACGTTTTTGGTTGAATTTAAACGGGTTTTAAAAAGGGTTCTATAATAGACTAAAACCGTTTTGTTATTCGTTTTCCGCATTTTTCAACTTTTCCGTTTCTTCCTGGTAAATTTTTATAATTTCTTCTTTGGTAGCTTCCGGCTTAAACCGTCTTATTATGGCGATGATAATATCGGCATCGGCTCGTTTTAAGTGGTTGCTTAATTCAATTGTTTGAAGTCTTTTAATAAGAGTTAAGACCTTCCCCAATAGCTCAATCCTTGTAGGCAAAGCCAAATCATCCGTAAGATTAAGCTCCCCTACTATTTTTTCAAGCTGGCATTTTAATATGTCCTCTTCCGAAAGATGAGACGATAAAATTTTGGCTGCTTTTTGTTTGTCTCTTTTACCGGCTAATTTAATTAAGCCAATATCTTTAGTGTATTTGGTAATAGCGTATCTGACGGATGAATAACCGACTTTAAACTTTTCTGCAATTTCGCTCAAAGTTTTCTCCGGATTATCGGATTTATAAACGACAATCTGTTTTAATATCTCTCCGTTTATTCTTGGTTTATATTTCCTGCTCATGGCTGTACCGATGATTTATAAAAAATGTTAAATTGCAATCCGACTACCGCGATATTACTGTAAAAGCTGTCAAAACTAAACGGGGATTCAATACCGTCATAATTTATGTCAAAGTTTTCCGCAAGCCATAATTCAATTTTTTCGGCGTTTTCTGTCGCTTCTATAATAGAGGTGTGCACGTTTTTAGTGCTTGCGGTTACAAACAGCGTAAACCTAACATATCTATTATAGAGGTATGATTGCGTTGATTCCGATCCGTAAGGTTCAAAATAAATATAAACCGCCGGAGCTTGTAAATTTAATTGCTCGTATTTACCAAACTCTACTTTTAGATCCGTGAATTCTTCTTTTAAGTCGGCAAACAGTTTTTCGGTAATTTCTTCCAATGTGTACATATTAATACTCCGTATAATCGGAATTTATAAGCCCGATCCTTGTTGTAGGCGAAACTATATTTCGTTCTACAATCTTATCCAGCAAGCTTAAAGCCGTTTTATATGCTGCTTCTACTTTACTGCCGTGTTCCGGACTTGTAACGGTCAACTTATTATATACCAGGTATTCAAGCAAAAAAACAAAAGGGACTTTTGCGGTTGCGGTAAGCTCTTCGGCGGTTAAGCCTGTATAGCTAAAAATTATATTTTCGGCTTCTGCTTTATAAATATCATAAACCCCCTCTTCGCTTAATACATCAACGGATGACGGAGATAAAAGTGTTTCTAATTCGCTATAAGCATACATATTCACCTAACTTTTTAATTAATACATCGGAAAAATAACAAAGTGAGTAAATAAAACTTGATATATGCGCATATAGCGAGTTTTAATATTTTTTGCATGTTAAAATGCACCATGAAATTTAATTTATCGGGAGATAGTAAATGTTTAAAAAATTAATGGAATTGTTCAAGAAGAAAAACGTAGAAATAACCGAAGAAGAATTAAAAGAACTTGTAGGCGGTGAAGAGAACCTTGACGATTTGGACGACAATGCAAAAAGAATAATAAAAGCAATGGATTCTAAAAACAAGGCACTTGAAGAAAAGTTAAAAACACTTACCGACATAATCCAAAAAGAAAAAGAGTACAGAGAAAATGCAATTAAATCGGAAGAGGAAAGATTAAAAGCAGAAAAAACGAAAAAAGTTGATGAAGCGGTTAACAAACTTTTTACAGATAAAAAGATTGCGGAAGCCCAAAAAGAACATTGGAGAAAGATGTTTGAGGCAAGTTACGAGGACGCCAATAAAATTGCCGAAGCTCTTAAACCGATAGAAGATAAACAAACCAATTCCGGGCAATTACCCGGAACAGCAGCTAAAATAATATCGGATAAACCGATTATGAACAAAATAATTGAAAGAAATAATATTTCACCGGAAACTAATTAAAAAATAAAATAACAGGAGTTATAGTAATGAAAATTGACCAAGTAAGTAGTTTTTTGAATTTCAAAAGCGCCAATGTATTGGCAAAAATATTGGAAGTAAATCCCTTGTTGCAATTTGCGGAGTTTAGATTAGAGCCAAGCAACTTTGGTAACATTCCGGATAAAAGTTCGTTTTCGGGTTCTGCAGCTCGTGCCGAAGGCTCTGCAGCTCAGGCAGATGCACAAGTGCCAAGTCCTTCTTACGGTAAATTAGCGATATACGATCGCGAAATCACCGTTGACAACCTTAGAGTTCAGGACATTAATGTTTCCGGAAGTCCCGCAGGTTTACAAAGATTTATGGATAGACAAGTTGCAGCAGTTGCGGTAAAACTTGGTAGTGAAGTACAAATTGACATGATTCAAGGCACTGCAGCCGATAATAAAATGCTCGGTCTTGCAAACTTCGTAAAAGATGCAGCTTCAGGCGGTCAAACTGCAGCATTAGGCTTTACTGCAGCAGAACAGGCAGCAATGAACTCTCAAGTCTCTTTGCAACTTAACACAACTGCAAACCAAGATAGCTTTATCGAGACATTGATGAAACGAGTTGCGGCTGTTCCGGGTGCTAATGCAATTGTATGTAATATTAACCTTGCAGCTCGTTTAACAACTATTGCAAAACGTTTGGGTGCTGCAGGCGAAACCTTAAACAGTTTCGGAACACGCGTAAACACCTTTAACGGTATTCCGATTATTGCGGTAGATACAAATACAATCACGCAAACCGAAAGTGACGGTACAAACAGCGATTGCACAAGTTTATTTGTCGTACGTTTTGCAGAAGAGCTTGGTGTTGCTTTTGGCACTAACACAGGTTTTTACTATCAGGATTTTCCGCAAGAACAAGCAAAGCCGGATGCAAAAGCAAGAGTAGGTTTCTACTTAAACTTGTCCGTAGAAAGAACTGATGCAGTTCGTAGATTAAGCAGAATACGCTTATAATGGCTAAAAAACCAACTCCCTCGACAGGAACAACGGATAGACAAGATAGCCCTAATGTTGTTTTTAACATTAGGGTCTATCTCTTAAACCCGAATAAATGTATTAAGGA
>DAINPX010000026.1:0-15820 GCA_036743235.1 Melioribacteraceae bacterium | reverse complement strand
GAAAGTTTTCCGATATTTTATGGTTTTGGTATTAGAATAAGATCGAAGGAAGAAGCCGAATTTGGGTTAGGTGTTAGAGGGGTTGCAGGAATTCAGTGGGTTAGTCAAACAATACCAATCGATGTTTTTTTACATGTAGCACCCGTTTTCAAACTTTTACCCTCAACAAAGTTTGGCGTTGACGGTGCACTTGGAGTAAGATACTATTTTTAACATTATATAATTCGGGGAGGAATTATGAATAATTTAGTACGATTTAAAATGCTTGCTTTGTTTTTGTTGTTTACAATGGTTTGTTTTGCTCAAACCAAAGAATGGATTTATGTAGGAGAAATTAAATTTCCTCAGGCAGATTCCGGTTATGTTCAACCTCTTTTATGCACGATGGATGCTCAAGATAGGTTGTATGTTATCTCTTCAAAAACTACAAATATTAAAGCTCGAAATCAAATATTTTATTTAGACCCGGCTCAAACCGAGTTTACAAAATTTGTTGATTTTTTTGAGATAGGCGAAGAAGATTCATTAAGTGGAAAAGTCGGTCAATTAATAGGAATTGCAGCAGTTGGCAAAGATGTTGTTGTTACAGCTCGTATTCCAAACCAACAAGTACCTGCAGGAGCTTCAAGTGTGTTTTATTTTAAAGACAGAAATCCTCAAGATTATGAACGTTGGGGTTTTGGAATTCAAGGTAGCGGCTGGGGAACAACCGTACACGGAATAGCTTCTACAAAAGACTCTGTTTTAGTAGGCGGAATTCCTTATCAAGGTCCTTCTTACCGTTTTTATAATTTTGCACAAAACATTACAACTCCGGGACGCGGATCATATTTCTTTATGTCATCTCAACCAATGGAAATTAATGGACCGCATACTGGCGGATTTGATATGATTAGAGATTGTGCTGTTATTCCCGATGGTGATTATTCTGTAACAACTACTCCCTTTTACACATCGCGTAATGCATTATCTTCAACAAGCTTAAACGGTGGAATTTCGGTATGGGAAGGTGGAAATTACTTAACACCTGCCGGTTATACAAGCCAAAAAGTTATAGATGCAGTCGGTTTGTTGCAATTAGATGCCGCTATTCCTTACGGTATAACTGTTGATAATAAAGATAAATACTTATGGGTTGCCGGAGTAGATTCAACAAGACGCTGGGTTAAAGGTTTTACTTTGTTGGGAACTTTTGCAAATGTTGCTGCCGAACTTCCTTCTCAAAATAGCGGAGATGCTCCTAATCCTAACGGTACTCCTTTAAAAGCCCCTTGCGATGTAGCTTTTTCGGTTGACGGTGAAACAGCTTATGTAATTGATTCTTACCAAAAATGTGCTTATAAATATATTTTTGCCGATCCATTGGGTGTTGATGATAACGTTACGTTAAATTATAATTTTGAATTGATGCAAAATTATCCTAATCCGTTTAACCCATCAACCTCAATTTCGTATCGTCTTCCTAAAGATGGTTTTGTTACTTTGAAAGTTTATGATATGTTGGGTAAAGAAGTAAGTTCTTTGGTTAACGATTTCAAAACTAAAGGAACATATTCTGTTAATTTTGATGCTTCCGGATTAACAAGCGGCGTTTATATTTATAGAATAAATGTTAATGGATTTTCGGATTCAAAAAAGATGACATTAATGAAATAAAAGCAGTAAAAAAAGATTAATAAAAAAGCCGATTAATTCGGCTTTTTTGTTTTTAAAACATTTAAATAATCGGACTGAACCGGTCTTTCGTCATTAATTCCCCCGTAATCGTTTACCAAGTCAAATTTTTCGGGGTTATAAGGTTTTTTAATAATTAAAGCATCATGTATGCACCATTTTCCGGTACATCCGCAATCCGAAACATCTAACCTAATTTCATATGAGTTTGTGAATTTTTTACTCAATAAAATCATTGTTTCGTAGTTCGAAGAATATTTATTGGTAGTTGAATCGTAAGCGTACACTGCATAAATGCTATTTAATTTGGATGCTATGTTTTCATCTATAGGGAAACCGCATTCGTCACTTCCAATTCCACCATCTAAGTTAAAATAAATAATTTTGTTCTTAACAATTCCCAAACTGTCTAAATTTGTAGTTCCAAATAGATACTGAAAAAAATGATGAGCTACAAACGAACCGCTTGAATGTGCTGCAATAATTATGTTTGTAATATTTTCGTTTTTACAGATATCCAATAATTTAATTGCCAATAAACTATCTGCAATTTCTCTTTCATCATAACAAGGGGAATCAGGTCCTTTAACGGCAAATACTTTATTAACTTTTAGGTTTTGTAAGTTTGCATAAAATAACTTTTCACACCAAAATTTAACCGCTTCGGGTTTTGCACTCCAACCGCCGTAACCGATAAAAATATTTTCTCCAATAGTCTCTGTATTTAAATAACTAATGCCGGGTAAAACATCAAGCCATTTTAGGTTAGTTTGGGCATTTAAAGAAAAAAAATTAAGACCAATAAAAAGTATTATAGTATATTTCACTAAGTAGTACCCAGTTCTATTTTGTTTTTTAAGGTGTCAACTATTTCTTTAATAGTATGGTCTTCCATAATCATTTGCGTAACCGAGTCGCAACTATGAATTACAGTAGAATGGTCTCTGCCGCCAAAATGTAAACCGATGGTTTTTAGTGAAGACTTTGTAATTTCTTTAGCCAAATACATGGCTATTTGCCGCGCCATTACAACTTCTTTTCTTCTGTTTTTTTCTCTTACTTTGTTTTCTTCAACTTTTAAGTATTCGCAAACGGCTTTAGTAATTTGGTCTATTGAAACATTAACCTGTTTGGTTGTAGAAACGTCTTTTACAATTTTTTTAACCAAATTCATTTCAATTTCTTTATTACTTAGCGATTTACTTGCCAAAATTTTAATTAAACATCCTTCAAGCTCGCGAATGTTGGAAGTAACATTATAAGCAATATACTCAAGCATACCGTGCTCTAAACGAATGCCAAATTTATCGCATTTGTTTTTTAATATTGCCATTCTTGTTTCAAAATCCGGAGGTTGAATATCGGCAGATAAACCCCATTGAAAACGAGAAATCAGTCTCTCGTTCATCCCGTTTAAATCTTTTGGAGGTTTATCGCTACTTAAAATTATTTGTTTGTTTAGCTGGTGTAACGAGTTAAAGATATGGAAAAATAAATCTTGAGTTTTTTCTTTGTTCATCAAAAATTGAATATCATCAATAATTAATACATCCATACGTTGATAAAAATTAGAAAACTCGTTTAATTTATTAACCAATATAGCATCAATAAATTTAGCTGAAAACTCGCTTGATGACATGTAAAGGACTTTTTTATTTGGATTTTTTGATAATATTCTGTTTCCGATAGCTTGAATTAAGTGCGTTTTACCAAGTCCGACACCACCATAAATAAAAAGGGGATTAAAAGATGTTTCGCCCGGGTTTTCGCTTACGGCAACAGCTGCAGCTCTGGCAAGTTGGTTGCTTTCGCCTTTAATAAAATTTTCAAACTGATATTTAGGCTGCAAATTATTGCTAAAGTTAAGGTCTTCTTGGGGCTCGGAATTTGCGGAAATGCTTAAAAAAGTACTGTTATCGGGTTTTTGTTGTTCTGCCGGTTGTAAATCTGCCAAAGATATAGGAGTTCCGTTCTCGCTCTCATACTTTTCGGATTCTTCAGGGTCGTTAACAATCATGTAAATTAATTTACCCGATTCACCTAAAACTGTGGTAACGGCTTTGTTAATGGTGGAATTAAAATGGTCTTCAATCCAATCTATAAATATATGGCTTGGTACTTGAATTTTAAGTGTGCTATCTGCTAATTCTATGGGTTTTATCGGCAGAAACCATGTGTTGTATGATAAAGGAGATACCGTTTCTTTTATAATATCTAAACAATCTTTCCATATTGTTTTATAATCTCTGTTTAAATCTAAACTTATACTTCTTCGCATATTTTATTAGTTATCCACATTTCGATATTTATAATATTTTTTGGTTTTCATTAAAAATTTAACTTGCTTTTTTAAATTTATTTTTGTTAACATTTTATTAACATTAAACAACCGCATGTAACTTATTGATTTATAATAAATTAAGCGTGTACAACAAACAAAAAGAACAAAATTTGATTACTTATCTACTAATCTTAAAATTTTAATTTTTGTGAAACGTTTCACAAAAATAAGTTATTAACAAGTTATCAACATATTTTTTATAGCCAATTTTAATGTAAAAATAGAACTAATAAAAATTGTGTGCAAGTTATTTTTTTTATTTTTTTATAACTTATTATCTTGTAAAAAGATAAATTATATAAGACCGATTGTCTGTAATATCGATTTCCCCTATAATTCCCCACAGTATGTAAACGTTCTCATTTTAAGACGTTTATGAAGTAAAATTTTCCTTAATTAAGCAATTTTATGTTTTGGATTTTTTATTAAAAAAAAAAGAAGCATATTTACAATTTAAATTAAATAAATAATTAATTAATGAGGTTTTAATGCAAAAAGTTGTTGTTGCCGGGGGTGCAGGATTTATAGGAAGCCATTTAGCCGAGTATTTCGGAAATAAAGGATATGAAGTTTTTGTGATTGATAATTTAAGAAGCGGAAAAAAAGAAAATTTACAGGTTATTAAAAATTTACATTTTATTGAACAAAGTATAACAAATAAAGATATTGTTAATAATACTATTAAAGATGCCGAATATGTATTTAATTTTGCAGCATTGGTTAGCGTTCCGGAATCGATTGAAAAACCGTATGAGTGTGTTGATATTAACGTTAACGGTATTTTAAATTTATTGGAAGCGTCAAAAAATTACGGCGTAAAAAAGCTTGTTCATGTTTCATCTGCTGCCGTTTATGGCGATAATCCGGTTTTACCAAAAAAAGTTACTATGAATCCCGAGCCAAAAACGCCATATTCCATTACAAAGCTTGACGGTGAGTATTATTGTAAAATGTATAGCGAGCAATTTGGATTAAAAACAACCTCTTTACGTTTTTTTAATGTTTTTGGTGAAAGACAAAATCCCAAAAGCCAATATGCTGCAGCAGTCCCTATTTTTATCGAAAAGGCGGTTAAAAATGAAGATATTACAATTTTTGGAGATGGTTTGCAAACAAGGGATTTTATTTATGTTAAAGATATTGTTCAAGCTTGTTGTTTAGCTGCGGAATCGGATTTGCAAACAGGATTGTTTAATGTTGCGTACGGTAAAAGTATTACAATTTTGGATATTGCTAAAACAATTATTAAATTAACCGATTCCAAAAGTAAAATTATATTTGCCGATGAAAGAGCAGGAGACATTAAACATAGTTTGGCTGATGTTACCGAGACTTTTGAAATTTTAAAATTTAACCCTAATTGGGATTTATTAAAAGGTTTGGAAGCTACAATAAAGTATTTTAAATAGAAGGATTTATGAAAAACATTTTAGTAGTTTTTACAGGCGGCACATTTTCAATGAAAATTGATGAAAATACGGGTGCCGCAGTTCCGTTTTTCCACGGTAACGAACTTATAGAAAAAGTACCAGAATCAGAAATGCCCGCCAATATTAAAGTTTTTGAATATGGTAATTATCCGGGTCCGCATATGACACCTGAAATAATGCTGGATTTATCCCAAAAAATTCAAGTTTTTATTAATAAATCCGATATAGATGGTATTATTGTTACCCACGGAACGGATACTTTGGAAGAAACCGCATATCTATTAGATTTAACTGTTAAAACCGAAAAACCGATTGTTGTAATAGGAGCCATGCGTACAAGTACCGAACCTAATTGGGACGGAGCCAAAAACCTTTCGGATGCAATTCATGTTATTAATAATAATAATAGTAGCAATTTGGGAGTTTTGGTTTGCCTAAACGGTGAAATTAACGCCGCAAGCGAAGTAACAAAAACACATACCGAAGATGTAGAAACGTTTCATAGTTTGGATTTTGGTGCTTTGGGTTTTGTAGATAGAGGAAGAGTATTTATTAATAGGTTGCCTAAAAAATTGGAAACTATAGATACGGATAAAATTAACTCGAATGTCGATTTAATTAAAGCCTATGCTGGAATGGACGAGAAATTTTTTAAGTTTTCGGCTGATAGCGGTGTTGCAGGTTTAGTTGTAGAAGCTATGGGGGTAGGCAACGTTCCGCCAAAAGCTTTTAACGGAATTCAGTATGTTTTGGATAAGGGGATTCCGGTTGTTTTGGTTTCCAGATGCCCTGCAGGCGAAACATTGGATATATATGGGTATCCGGGTGCGGGAAAATGGTTGCATAAAGCAGGCGTAATTTTTTCGGATTATTTAAACGGACAAAAAGCCAGAATTAAACTTATGCTTGCGTTAGGAAAAACTAACGATATAACCGAAATTAGGAAGATATTTGGCGATATATAATGCAATTGTACAATACCGAGCCGTTTTATAAAAAACTAAAACCCTTTATTGGTTCGTTTATTCTGCTTCCTTTAATGCTTTACATCGCATTAAACCGAGGTAAATACTTTTTAATTGATTGGTTTAATTTACTAATTCACGAAGGAGGGCATGGCGTATTTATGTTTTTTGGTAAATATATTCATGCTTTGGGCGGCACTTTAATGCAAATTATCATTCCTTCGTTATTTGTTTATTACGCCGCCAAAAGAAGGTATTTATTTTTAACTCAGCTGTTTTTAATTTGGCTTGCCGAAAATTTAGTTAATATTAGCGTTTATGCCGCAGATGCAAGGGCAAGAAAGTTACCGCTTTTAGGTGGCAAAAAGGTTTATCACGATTGGACATATTTGTTAAGTGAAATAGGAATATGGGAATATGACCAAGCAGTTGGTTTGTTTTTTTATTCTTCGGCAATAGGAATTTTTGTTATAGTATTTTTATTGCCTATTTTAATGCCAAAACGCAATAAACTTTATAGTGAGTAATTTTTACAAGATTTAAATAAAAAAAACCCTTAAGAACTAAAATTATCTTAAGGGTTTTTTATTAAATACTAAGCACGTAATGCATCTACAATTTTTAACCGAGAGGCACGAACCGCCGGAAAAAAGCCGCCCAACAATCCCATAAATATTGCAAAAATCATGGATGAAATAACAATATCGGACGATAAGGCAAACGAAAACTGTAATTCCGCAAAGCTACTAAAATTTAAAGTTGAAATTGTAATAAACTGTAATAACGAAGCAATAACTAATCCGACTGCCCCGCCAATTATAGAAATAGCCAAAGACTCGGTTAAAAAAGCTGTTAAAACGCTTCTTCTTCTAAACCCTAACGACCTTAAAGTACCAATTTCGATAGTTCTGTTTGCAACAGCAGCGTACATTGTAATTGAAGCACCAATTATAGAGCCGAAGCTGAATATTATGGTAATAAAAGTACCTAATATTTTAATAAATCCCGCAAGCATTTCGCTTTGTTCGGCAAAGTATTTGGTCTCAATTTTAGGTTCGTAATATTGTAAACGTTTATCGGTTTTAAATAGATTTGCAAATTTGGTAAAACTATCTTTTGATTGTAATTTTAAGGTCAAGCTTGAAACAGTATTTCCTCTATTAAAAGCTGAAAGAAGTTGTTGGGCATCACCCCATAATTCAGAATCGAAACCGCTACCGTTTGCCGAAAAAACGCCAACAATAGTCCAGTAATCACCTGCAAATTTAACTTTATCGCCAATATTAGCACCTGTAAAAGTACGTCTAACACCTTGACCAACAATAATTTCTCGTACTCCTTCTCTAAATTTTCTTCCTTCAATAATTTTAATATTGTTACGTAAAGTAAATACCGTATTATTTACGCCTCTTACCATTAGGTTACTTAAACCATCTCCCTTTGGAAGGTTAATAATAACTACGGGCTCAGCAGAAATTATTTGTAAACCCTCACTGTTTTTAGCTATATATGGAAGAGTTTTTATTAATGCTTGAGTTTCGGGGTCAATACTGCTGCTAATTTCTCCGTACGATGCTTTACGAGTAATAATAACATTATCATCGTTACCGGTAGAAACTAATGTTTTTTCTACGCCGTAAGACATCATTAAAACAGCAGAAAATACAAATACTACCAATGCAATGCCAAAAACCGTGATGCCGGTTGTAAGTTTTCTGACTTTTAAATTTCTAATAATATATTTAAATGGTATTTTCATATTTACCTCGTTTAACCTATGTGACGGAAACCGTCAACAATTTTTGTTGTTAATGCACGTTGAATAGGAAAAATTGAAGCCAATAGCCCAACAATAAAAGCAGAAGATATTGATAATATTAATGTGATATCTTCAAGTTTAAAGACGGGGAAATAAGATTTTGGTATGGCTTGTGCAAATCCTTCTACTATCGGAATAGTTAAAAACAAACCTAAACCGGCACCAAATGCCGAAATAACAAAAGATTCACCCAAAATTAAGCCTATTAAGTGTTTACCGCTAAAGCCCAAAGTTTTTAATACTGCATATTCTCGTGTCCTTTCTCTGGCAGACATAATCATGGTGTTACCTAAAACAAGCATAATAATACCGACAATAATAAATGACATAACATTCATTGAAGTAATAATTGCGCTTGATGCCGAAATAAAATTTTGAACAAAAGCTCTTTCGGTTTCGGTTTTGGTTTCTGCATTGGAATTAGCAAACAATTTATCTATTTTATTGGAAATAACTGCAGCTTTATCCGGATCTTTAATTTTAACGCTGTACCAACCAACTTCATTTGCTCGTGGCGGTGCTTCAACTATCATACGTTCGTTAACATATTGCCAATGAAAAAACATTTGCATGGCATCTGTCGATTCAAACTTGGGTTGATAAATTCCGCGTACTATAAAATCCCACCTTCCGGGGTATATATCACCGTCAATAGTCATAATATCGCCAATTTTTAAATTATATTGTTTGGCAATATCTCTTCCTATAACGCATGAATTTCTTTCCTTTAAAAATGTTTCGTGTTCTTCTTTTGAAAGTAAAAATTCGGGATATACATCAAAAAAAGTTTCGGGTTCAATAGCTACTCTGGTAAAAAACTGATCTTTATCTATATAAACACCTTGAAACCAGGTAGAAAAAGTAACATTTTCTACTCCTTCTACGTTTGCAATTTTATCTTTATATGCATACGGTAAGGGAAAAATAAATGACACTGCTTGTCTGGTAATCAATCTATTGTTTGAAGAAGCTTCTAATCCGTAGTACCATGCAGTAACAACGGTTTGTAACATATTAAAAGCAATAACTGCAATAGCTATTCCAACAATTGTTAACAGTGTACGTAGTTTATGCCTAAAAGCATTTTTAAAAATTATTTTTAATACTTTCATATTGGCTCCTATACTAAATCACCTTTATCCAAATGACGCGTAAAATGAGCTTGAGATGCGGCATTAGAATCGTGAGTAACCATAATAATAGTTTTTTTATGTTCTTGATTAAGTTGTTCAAGTAATTTCAAAACTTCTTGAGCGGAGTGTTTATCCAAATCGCCGGTAGGTTCATCGGCAACAATTATTAAAGGGTCGGTAACTATTGCGCGTGCAATGGCAACCCGCTGCTCCTGCCCGCCTGAAAGTTGTTTGGGGTAATGATACATTCTATCACCCAAATTAACTAACTTTAAGGCAAATTCAACATGTTTTTTCCTTTCGGCTTTACTAAGTTTTGTTAATAGTAAAGGTAATTCAACATTTTCGTAAGCCGTTAAAACCGGAATAAGGTTATAAAACTGGAAAATAAAACCTATGTTATGTGAACGCCACTTGGCTAATTCCGATTCATTGTATTTAGATATATCGTTATTGTTAATTATTATATTCCCTTTAGATGGTCTATCTATACCTGCAATTAAATTTAACAATGTAGTTTTTCCCGAGCCGGATGGACCCATTAACGCTAAAAAATCTCCGGTATTTACATCAATAGAAATGTTATTTAAAACAGGCACTTCAAAGCTATCTCGCCAATACGATTTTGAGACATTTTGCACTTTAATTAATTCAGACATTTAATCTCCTGTTATTTTGTTTTTACTTTAGTTTTTTCTTTAATATTATCATTTAATTTAGATATTATTTTGTCCCCCTCATCCAAACCCGAAACAACTTCTATCATATCGCCAAATTGTCTTCCTGTTGTTATTATACTTTGACGTGCCAAATTGTCTTGTACAGTATAAACAAGTTTCATTTTTCCGGAATAGCGTATAGCAGAAAGAGGAACCATTAAAATCGGTTTGTTATCACTACTTGTTTCTTCTTTTTTATCAAGTAAAAAGTTTACTTTTGCACTCATTTCGGGTAAAACTTTGTCATCGTAATGTAAAAATCCAACTTTTACCAAAACAGTAGCTTTTGATCTATCGGCAGTAGGAACTATTTTGGCAACAAAACCGTCATACTTAAGGTTTGGATACGCATCCAAAAATATATTGCATTTTTGGTTAAGTTTAATTTTTTGGATATTCGATTCCGATACATCCGTTTCAACTTGTAACGATTTCATATCTGCCAAAGTTACAACTGCAGATTTTGAAGTTGCACTTCCCGAAATAGGTGTTACAATTTCTCCCACATCCGCATTTTTTGTAAGTACTGTTCCATTAAAGGGGGCACGTATTAACATGTTTTCAAGCGATACTTCGGAAGCTTTAATTAAAGCATTTGCAACGTCAATGTTTGCCAAAGCTTTTTCGTATCGTGCTTCTGCCGATTCCAATAGTTCTTCGGTTGTAGAACCGGTTTTAAATAATGCTTTTTGTCTTTTAAAATATTTTTCGCTTTCTTTTAATTCGGCTTCGTATAATTTTAAAGTAGCTTTGGCTTGTAATAACTGAGCTTTAATATCATCATCTTCAAGCCGAGCAATAACCTGGTCTTTTACAACCGCATCTCCTTCTACAACGCCTAAATAAATTAGTCGTCCCGTTCCTTTTGAGGCAACAGAAGCTTTTCGTTGTGCAACTATATAGCCGCTTGCGGTAAGCAGTGCGTCACTATCCGAAGGAAAATTTAAACTTACCGTATATTGCTCTACAATAACAGAATTATCACTTACTTTTAAATAGATAAAATAAGAGGCAACAATTACAATTGCTGTTAAAAGTAAATATACAACGTTTTTGATAAGTTTGGAATTAATCGGTCTTTTGCTTCTTGTTTCCTCTTTGCGATCAATTCTTAATGCCGATAAATCAGGTTTTTCTGAACTCATAAATCCCATTAATAATTAGTGAATAAATAATTCGGAGGCGAATCGAGTATTATAGTATTCAAGTAAATTTAGACGTAAGTGCTTAAAAATAGTTCTGTTTTGCTTTAATTTTTTTTATAAACTAAATTTTGATATAAATAACTTAATTCTTCTATACTTATTATTTAAGTAACTAAGAAATTATTAAGATATATTAATAATAAGTAGTACAAAGTAATACAATTAACATATTGGTTTCAACCCAATATTAAAATTTAAAACATAGTTAATATGTAAGTACTTTAAAAATAATTTGCATTACGATTAAATAATTTATACTTTTGTATATTAATTTGTTCTTAAATAGGTTTACGGTGTCCTTATAAAAAAGGAATAATAGGGAATACGGTGTTAAAATCCGTAGCTGCCCCGCAACTGTAATAAGCAAAAAAAAGAGTACAGTACTTATGTCACTGCTAAAATAGTGGGAAGACGCTGTATGCTGCTTTAAGCCAGGAGACCTGCCGTAAATATTTTAGTCAACCTTCGCGGGAAAGGTTAGATTGATAACGAAAAGCCTCTTATTCCTTTTCTTATTTGTCTTTAAGTATTCCCCCGAAGATTTTACAATAAAAGATTGGTATGTATTTTTGTAAAATTTTTTCGGTATTTTTGTTTTTGTGCAATACATTGTTGTTAGCACAAAAAGTTATAATAGTTTGCAATTATGAAACGAAAAACGGCATTGCAAACGTAACCGTTTTTTCTGATAAGTATAGCTATATTACCGATAATAACGGATTGCTTGAATTACCAAAAACTTTACCTTCCGATTCAATTTATTTTTCGCATGTTGCTTATTCTAAAACTTCATTATTATATAAAGATATAAAAGATACTGTATTTTTACGCCCCAAAAACCTTATTACCGATGAAATTACAATTACCGCTAAATATACCGAACAAGGGTTTAAACAAACTATTGATATTAACAACGTTCAAAAATCGAACTTTGCAACAATAGGTGATTTGATAAAAGCTGAAAGTGATTTATTTATTAAAGATTACGGAGGTGTTTCCGGAGTTAAAGGCGTTTCGTTACGAGGGTTATCAAGCGAAAATACTGTTGTATTATTTAACGAAGCAAGAATTAATGATATGCGTACCGGGATGTTCGATTTTTCGTTAATTAGTCCCTTGGCAATTGATAAAATAGAAATTATTAAAAATAATTCGATTGAATCGAGTTACTTTAGTGCGGGAGGAATTGTAAAACTAAGTTCCGGTTTTAATGCTGCCGAAAATAAAATATTATTTGGTGCAAAAGCCAATTCCGATTTTTATCGTTCGGTATTTTTTAATATAAAACAAATATACAATAATTTTAACTATTCAATAAATTTTGAACGAGGGTATTCATCCAATAATTATAAATATAATTTTGAAGGGATTGAATTAAGAAGGCAAAACGCATTTTTTTCTAAATCGTTTTTAAGTGCCGATATTGAATATAGAACAAGTAAAAATATATTAAATTTATATACTCATTATAGTCATCTCAAAAACGGAATTCCCGGTTTTGTGGTTAATAACAATACTTCTTCAAGCAGCGCTTACAATTTAAGTAAGATGTATTTTTTTGTAGCAAACAATAATTATTTACTACAAAATAATTGGTTTATACTTGGTAATGTTAGTTATAATTACCAAAACTTATATTTATATGATCCGTTAAAACAAATTTTTTCAAATAAAACATCACAAAGTTCAATTTTACATGAAACTTCGGGATTTGTAAAATCAAGATATAACAAAAATAACTTTATAATACATTTGGGTTACGAGTTTACATATAGTAACTTAAAAAATGAAATGCCTACCGAAAACAATATATTTTTAAATATTAACAAAACATATAATAAACTATTTATTAATGGTTCTTATTCTATAACATCTGTTCCTTATTCAAAAGAAATTAATTTTTTTGTTGGATTCGGTTACGATTTTTACAAACAAAATTTATTAAATACAAATAAAGGCAATTTGTTTTCTTATAATACGCAAGCCGAAATTAAGCCCGCAATATTACCTTCATTAAGGTTATTATTAAGTTTTTCAAAATTGCTGCGTGCACCTTCGTTTAACGAGCAATTTTATTCGTCTTTATATAATTTAAAGTTTTTAAACAACGAATATTACGAAGGTTATGATTTTACTATTGATTATGATAAAATTGCAGGAACCGATATAAATTTTACCGCAACTTATTATAACTTAATTAGTAAAGATAAAATTGTATGGATACCTTCGCGTCAGGCATTACAAACACCAAAAAACTACGGACATATTAGATACACCGGAGTTGAAGTAAAAATAGAATCTTCGTTTTTTAAAAACCTAATAAATGTTAATGTTTTGTATAATTACAATAATGCTTTAAGTAAATCTAAAATGTTTGCCGGCGATAACTCCTTTAATAAACAATTGGTTTATGTACCCAAAGAAAGAATTAATATAAATACATCAATAAATTATAAAAATATAACACTAAATGTTTATAATTCGTTTACCGGAGAAAGATTTTATTCATCCGATAACAGCTATAAAAACAGATTAAACCAATATTATGTATGTGATGCCTCACTTAGCTACTTTTATCAATTATTAAGTTTTAAACACAACATATCATTTTCGGTATTTAACATATTTAATACGGATTATTTTGTAATTCAGTCTTACCCAATGCCTTTAAGAAATTATTCAATAACATATATAATGGAAATATTATGAAAAGACATTTTTATTTAACGTTAATTATTTTTGCGTCTTTGTTTTTTGCTTGCTCTAAAGATGACCAAGTTACACCACCAAAAGATAATCCGCTAACTTCAAAATATCAAGGGGTATATATTGTAAACGAAGGATTATACGGACAAAATAATGCTTCTTTATCTTTTATAAACATTACAGATAATGTAGTATTTAATAATATTTATGAGGATGCAAATAACAGTAATAGTTTAGGTGATACCGGTAACGAAATGGTAATATTTGGCAATAAGGGTTATATTGCCGTTGATAACAGCAATAAAATTGAAATAATTAATATGGATACATTTAAAAGTTTGGGATTTATTGATTTAGGGGGAGCAGGAAGCCCAAGAGATGTGGTTATTGTAGATTCTACTTTGGGATATGTAACCAGTTTATATAACGATAAACTTGTAAAATTTAATCCCACAACAAAACAAATATTAAAAGATATAAGGGTGGGCGGAAAACCGGAAGCTGCTGTTTATGCAAACGGAAAAATATATGTAACAAATTCGGGTTTTGGAAATGAAAATACGGTTAGCGTAGTAGATATAATTACGGATAGCGAAATAGCTAAATTAAAGGTGGGCTTAAACCCCAGATTTGCACATACTGCCGATGACGGAACTGTTTACGTAGTTTGCTCAGGGCAATACGATGCAACCGGAAGAGGGGGAATTTATAAAATTGTTAATTTAACAGTTACCGATTCGGTTATTGTTAATAATAACCCGGGTGAATCGTGCTTAACTTCAAACACTCAAATGATTGTTGCAAATAGTTTTGGTTTGTATAAGGTTAATTTAAGCACTATGAGTATTGATAGCACACCGTTTGTAAACGCTATGGATATTAATCCTATTTTTGGTGTTATTTACTCGTTAGGATTTGATAAAAAAAATAACAATTTATATTGCGGTAACCCTAAAGATTTTCAACAAAACGGTGAAATAGTTGTATTAAATTTATCGGGTACTGAAATAAAAAGATATAATGTTGGTATTAACCCCGGTACCATTTATGTAAAACAATAGTAATTATAACACAAAACAAAGCTTATAACAAATACCTTTCCCAAATAAGATTATATTGTTTTATTATTTCCCCATAACTGAAGTCATGGGTTGGTATAATAGACCACGCTACCATAAATAAATTTATGGGTTGCGAGTGAGAGATATGCTACATTAATAATATTTTGTATAAAGTCATTTAGCTTCGTAGAAGCGATATTATGATAACACTAAAGAATGTAAAAAAGAATAAAGCCTCGTAGAGGCGACATTGTTTTTATTGAAGATATATTATTATTTCCCCATGACTGGAGTCATGGGTTGGCAAAACAGACTACGCTCCCATAAATAAATTTATTGGTTGGAAGTGATAGAAATTGTTAACTATTTATTACAATATGTTTAAATATTGTAAAACTTTAATATCAATTATTTGTAATTGTTCGTTAATAATTCCGTATGAATGAATTAATAATAGCAACAACAAATAAAACGAAAATAGAACTCTCTTGTGAGTGAATTAGAAAAATTAAATCACTTTTACAAAGTTTTATATTACTTTTGATTATTATTTCTATCACTAAGAATCCACTAAGGTGATTAAGAATATATTTATTTATCATTCAACACTTAGCAATTAACATTATTTATTTGTTTCCTGCAAATCCTGGTTCTGATGAATGACAAGTAAAAGAATAACTAAAATAAATAAGCAAATAAAGTAAAAGCAATGTTGAATTTTGAGTGTTGAATGTTGAATTACCTCTCTTCAAACCGAAGAATGTTTT
>DAINPX010000025.1:0-15993 GCA_036743235.1 Melioribacteraceae bacterium | reverse complement strand
CATTAGTTTCGGATATATCATTTGGCAGATCTTTAAGTAATTTAGACAGTATGGTTTTCTTTTCTGTACCAACACCGGAAAAAGAAAATTCTGCTTATGGTTTTACCGGAGTTACTACCGAGCCTTTACCAAGTAACGAAGGCGGATTTTACAATTCTGCTTTATCGATTAGTATAATTAATGCTTCGGACATTCAAAAAATATATTACACAATAGATGGAGCAATACCCGATAGTACTTCTTTATTATATTCTCAGCCTATAACCATTTCAACAACCAAAGTATTAAGATTTATCGGTTACACTCAGGGTAAACTTAAAAGTAATGTTGTAACAAATACTTATTTTATTAATCAAAACAAAACAATGCCGGTAATTTCTATTAGTACAAATCCCGCAAACCTATGGGATAACGAAACGGGCATTTATGTATTAGGACCTAATTACGATCCAAGTTTTCCTTATATGGGGGCAAATTTTTGGCAGGATTGGGAAAGACCTGCTCATTTTGAAATTTACGAACCGGACGGAATAACAAAATATAAATCCAATGCGGGTATAAAAATTCACGGCAATTGGAGTAGAGCATTGGCACAAAAATCTTTAGCTTTGTTTGCAAGAGGTGAATATGGCAATAAGGAGTTTGAATATAAACTATTTCCCAACAGACCGTTTACAAAATACAATAATTTTATACTTCGTAATAGCGGGCAAGATTGGGAAAGCAGCATGATGAGGGATCTAATGATGCAAAACCTTGTTGAAGATTTGGATTTAGACCTACAAGCAGGAAGACCGGCAGTTGTTTATTTAAACGGAGTGTATTGGGGAATACATAATATACGTGAAAAGCTAAATGAAGATATGATTGCTTCGCATCATAATTTAAATCCTGATGAAATTAACATACTTGAAAATAACGGAGAAATAGTAGAAGGAACAAATGAGCGATACCTTAACCTAATATCTTTTATTAATAGTAATAGTTTGGTAAATAATACCAATTACGAATTTGTGAAATCGCAAATTAATATGGATAATTACGTTGATTATATGTTAAGCCAAATTTATTATGCAAATGTTGACTGGCCCGGGAATAATATAAAATATTGGACAACACAAAGTGATACAAGCAGATGGCGTTATTTAATTTTTGATACAGACCACGGTTTTGGTCTTTATAATCAAAATGCAGCTTCACACAATACTTTAACATTTGCATTGGAAACAAACGGACCCAACTGGCCAAATCCACCATGGTCAACTTTAGTGCTAAGAAAACTTGTTGAAAACCAAAACTTTAAAAACGATTTTTTAAATCGTTATGCCGATTTAGCCAACTCTATTTTTAAGAAAGAAACAGTTGTTGCCAAAATTGACTCATTACGCAATATTTTTAACCTCGAAATTACTAATCATATTGCCAAATGGAATAAATTTACATATAGCGGATGGCAATCTAATATTAATTTTTTGCGAAATTTTGCAAATTCTCGATTATCGTATTTAACAATGTATTTTATGCAAAAATTTGGAGTAACAACAACGGCTATAGTAAATATTGATGTAAACGACAGTAAAAGCGGAACAGTAAAAATAAATAGACTTGATATAAAAAAATATCCGTTCAGCGGTTTTTACTTTAAAGGTGTTCCGGTTAATGTAACGGCTTTACCTAAAAAAGGTTATAAGTTTGTTAGATGGGAAGGGATATCGGATTCCGATAGCCAAATAATTACCATAGTGCCAAATCAGTTGGATAGTCTTATGGCAATATTTGAAGTGGATGATTCATCGGGTACAATAGTTATAAACGAAATTAATTATAACTCAAATCAAAGTTTTAACACGGAAGATTGGGTTGAAATATATAATACTTCATCTCGCTCTGTAGATATTTCGGGGTATAGGTTTAAAGATGAAGACGATAGCCATAATTTTATTTTTCCGCAAAATACAAGTATTTCAGGAAACGGATATCTTGTTATATGCATAGATACTACATTATTTAAAACTAAATTTCCAAATGTAAACAATATAATTGGGAATACTGGCTTTGGTTTAAGCGGTAGCGGAGAACTAATTAGGTTGTATGATAAAAGTTTAAACATTATAGATTCTTTAACTTACGATGATAATAACCCTTGGCCCGTAGCACCGGACGGACAAGGTAAAACGTTATCGTTAATTAATCCGTATTTAGATAACTCGAAACCGGAAAGTTGGAAAGCCTCTCTATCTAACGGAACGCCGGGTACAATAAATGATATCTATACAAATACAGAAGAAGAAAATTTCTCGGATTATAACTATAGTTTATACCAAAATTACCCCAATCCGTTTAATCCGGCTACAACAATAGAATTTTCATTAGCCGAAAATTCGGATATTGAACTATCGATATTTAATATATTAGGTCAAAAAATATCAACAATTTATTCGGGGTATCTTGATAAGGGGAAACATTCTTATAATTTTATTGCACAAAACTTGGCAAGCGGAATATATTTTTATTCATTAAACATTAAAGATAAAAACAAAATATTTACTAAAAAGTTATTGTTATTAAAATAATTTATTAAGTTTTTAACATAAATAATACAAACAAAAAGGGGCGTAATATACTACGTCCCTTTTTAATTTTTAACAATTAAAAGCCAATTAATTTAATATAAAATATTACAATTAAGCCGGTCTATTATCAGCCGATAAGTCTTTAATGGGTTCTTTTTCTTCTAACATGCTTTTTACTTTATTAACATAATCTGCCCATTTATTCATGCGTGCAGCGGCATTTTCAAAATAAATTCTGTTTGTTTCGTAATCGTCTTCTTCCGGTTTGTGTAAAATTGCTTCAACCATTTCCGAATAAATTTCTTCTAACATTTTCTTTTCGTTTTCAAATTGGCAAGCCATAATTTCCTCCGTAATAATAAAATTAATGTTTATTTATTTAATTGTTTTGTATTAAAAATAGTTCAAAATATAAATATAAAAATGTTATATTAAATAACAAAAACCAAAATATTTAGTTCTTGATTATGGAAATAATTAATAAAAAATGCAAATGTAATAAAACTATTAATGATAATACGGTAATTCATGAATGTATTTATTCAGGATTAGGTTATATACTGTTTTTAATAGGGATGAGTGCAAAACCAAGTATGGTAAAATTTAAATGTGTTAACTGCGGAGTTATTTTTGGTATTGATAAAAACCCCGAGACACTTAAAAAATATGTAGGAAGGTAAAAATAAGTTAAACATTATAAAAGGATAAAATTATGAACAAAGATTTAATTTTACAAAAACAGCAACAAGCAATTGAATTGTTAAAAGAAAAAGATATTGACATGTGGTTAACGTTTGTTCGTGAAACAGGAAACATTAAAGACCCAATGATGGATATGTTGGTAGGTACGGGAGCTACCTGGCATAGTGCTTTTATTTTAACTAAATCAGGTGATACTGTTGCCGTAATAGGTTCACTGGAAGAAGCTAACTTAAAAAGTGTAGGTACTTTTAAAGAGATAAAAAGTTATTTAAAATCTGTAAAAGACGACTTTTTGGAAGTAATAAAAAGATACGATCCAAAATCTATTGCTATTAACTTTAGTCGAAATTCATCTTTGGCAGACGGATTAACATATGGATGTTATCTTGAATTGATCGATTTATTAAAAGATACGCCTTATGCCGAAAGGTTAATATCATCCGAAGGATTGGTTGCGGCTTTACGCGGTCGTAAAAGCGATGCAGAAATAGAATTAATGCAAACGGCTATTAAAGAAACTATTCGTATTTTTAACGAAGTTACCGATTTTATTAAACCCGGAAAAACCGAAAAAGATGTTGCCGATTTTGTTAAAGGATTAGTTGAACAGCGCGGATATGGTTTGGCTTGGGATGAAGAACATTGCCCGGCTGTATTTACGGGTCCCGATAGTGCCGGTGCACATAGCGGACCTACAAACAGAGTAATTGAAAGAGGCCATATATTAAATATGGATTTTGGCTTAAATATTAATGGATATTGCAGCGATTTGCAAAGAACTTGGTACATTTTACGCGAAAACGAAGAAATTCCCCCTGCAGAGGTTTTACACGGATTTAATACTATTTTAGAATCCGTAACCCTTTCGGCAGAAGCATTAAAACCGGGGAAACTTGGTTGCGAAATAGATGATGTGGCACGTAATTATATTATCGAAAAAGGATATTCGGAATATCCCCATGCATTGGGTCATCAAATTGGTCGTGTTGCTCATGATGGAGGTGCTTTGTTAAGTCCTCGTTGGGAGCGTTACGGTAATTTACCATATATGCCTGTAGAAAAAAATCAAGTATTTACTATTGAACCGAGGCTTTCGGTTCCGGGTTTTGGAGTTGCTACCGTAGAAGAAGAAGTATTAATTACCGATGACGGATGTAAATTTATTTCCGAAAGGCAAAAAGAAATATATTTGGTTAAGTAATTTTACTTAAATATTAAAATTAGTTATAGCAGTTCAAAACATTAATAAATTTTGGAAGACAAATTAACTATCAAGTTTGTTTTACAATATATTTTTAATGGTTAATATATATTAAATTGCCCACCCCTTTATGGAGCGGGCAATATTTAATAAATTGTATTGGCAAATTTGAAATTAATTAAAATCAATAATAAATTGATAATTTGGACGAAGCAATTTTGTTTTATCTAACATCATTTTTCATCAACCGGGTTATTACAAATCGACTTGAAATTGTTTAATTTATTCACCATTATTTATCTTTAGATAATATTATTATATTGCTAAAATATTATTAATTTTGTAAATTATTTTTAATATAAAAGGAAATATGACGGCATTATGTTTTTGGTAATGCAATGGTTAGGTTAAATTTGGAAATTATTAAAGTTTATTTCTCTTATATAATTAAGTTATAAAAATTGTTTACAGTAATAATTTAAAATAAATTTACTATTAACTATATAATTATTAACAATTGTAAAGGTAAAATATGATAGAGCTAATGTTGGGAATAATAATTTTAATAGGAATTATTAACATAATTCTCTTATTTACATCAAGAAATAAGGAGTTGGATTTAACTTTATTAAAAGAATATTTTGACCGTATTGATAAAACTTATCAAAATTTAGATAAAACAATAAAAGATGAATTTGTACGTAATCGAGAAGAATTTAACTTACAAAGTAAAGAGCAAAGGCAAGAACTTAGCCACACAATTACAAAATTTGGTGAATCTTTGGAAGGACGATTATTTGAAATTGCAAGTTTACAAAAAAACCAATTAGATTCGTTTTCAAAACAATTATTGCAACTTTCAAATACTATAGAGCTAAAGCTTGAAAAACTAATTACTACAAATGTAGATAATATTAGTATGTTGCAGTTAAAAACAGCCGAATCTTATAAAGAGATTAAAAGCGAGTTAACCACCATTTTGAAAGATGTTACTTTAACAGCCGAAAAAATGAATAAAAACGTTGACGATAAACTGAACATTCTTTCAGATCAGTTAAACAATAATGCAAAAAATAGTCGTGAAGAATTGAGTAAATCGTTAAAATTATTCCAAGATCAATCCTCAAGCGATATTAATAAATTTAATATAGAATTAAAGGAAAAATTCGATTTAAATTTAAAAGATCAAAAAGAGATAAATAATAGTATCGAATTAAGACTTGAAAGAATACGTACAACGGTAGAAGAAAAACTTCAATCTTTGCAAGAAGATAATACTAAAAAATTAGATGAAATGCGTAATACGGTTGATGAAAAATTACAATCTACATTGGAAAAAAGATTGGGAGATTCATTTAAATTGGTAAGCGAACGTTTGGAATTGGTACATAAAGGTTTAGGTGAAATGCAGGTGCTTGCAAACGGAGTCGGTGATTTAAAAAAGGTTTTATCCAATGTTAAAACTCGTGGTGTTTTGGGAGAATATCAACTTGCAAATTTATTGGAACAAATTCTTACGCCGGATCAATATTCTAAAAATGTTAAAACTATACCCGGTTCCAACGCAAATGTGGAATTTGCAATTAAATTACCGGGAAGAGAAGATGCAAGCAAGGTTGTTTGGCTGCCTATCGATTCGAAATTCCCCACCGAAGATTATCAGGCTTTATTAAATGCTTACGAAAACGGTGATGTAACCGCCATAGAGGAAAAAACAAAAAATTTAGCATATCGAATTAAAAGTAGTGCAAAAGATATTAAAGAAAAATATTTGCAACCGCCTCATACTACCGATTTTGGTATTCTCTTTTTACCTTTTGAAGGATTATATGCCGAAGTATTAAGAAATGTAGGATTATTTGAAACAATTCAAAAAGAATATAAAGTAATTATTACCGGTCCAACAACTTTAGCAGCATTGTTAAACAGTTTGCAGATGGGCTTTAGAACTTTAGCAATAGAAAAAAGGTCGGGAGAAGTTTGGGAAATTCTTAGTGCAGTAAAATCCGAGTTTGGAAAATTTGGCGAAATACTTGATAAAACACAAAAGAAATTGCAAGAAGCATCAAACGTAATAGAACAAGCCGGTGTAAGATCACGAGCTATTGAAAGACAATTAAGAGATGTTCAAGAGCTGCCGAAAGAAAAATCGCTGGATTTGTTAACAGGAAATTAAAATTATATAAATACCGGATAGTATAAATTACAATTTTGTAATTTATCGTAGTTCGGTCATAAATAAATATTATTCCGGTGTTATGTTTAAAGTATAACTATTGCTATTAACATTGTTATTTATTATTTTTTACATATCCTACAATAAAAAGATGAGGTGGTGAAATGAAGTTAGTATATACTGCAATTTTTTCACTGTTTATATTAACAAATCTTATTTTTAGTCAAAATCAAAGGGGGGTTAATAACAAATATGCTTTTTCTTTTCCACATTCTGAAAGTGTAAAAACAAATAATTATAACAATTTCGACCGGTTTATTTACAAAAACAAAACAAATGAAATCAACAGTACAAAGGGATTGCTTTTTAGACCTTCAATAATTAATATTAACGATAATACAAAAAGACAAACCTATACTTATGATGTTACAGGTAAAAACTTGTTGACACTATTATACGAAATTTGGCAAAACGGAGCATGGAATAATGTTTCTCGAGAAACCCAAACATACAATAATTTTGGTTACGTACTAACTGATTTGCGAGAAGATTGGGTAAATAATGCTTGGATTAATACCTCCCGTTATTCTTATACTTATGATGCAAACGGTAACGATTTAACCGATTTATATGAGATATGGGAAAATAATGCTTGGGTAAACAGCGGAAAATATACTAATACTTACGATGCACAAGGAAACTTACTTACGATGTTATACGAAAAGTGGGATAATAACGCTTGGTTAAATAATTTTAGATATACTCATACCTATGATGCAAACGGAAATATGCTAACTATGTTAAACGAATCTTGGCAAAACAACAGTTGGCAAAAGAATAGTTTTACAACTTACACTTATAATGCAAACGGAATTACCCAATCGGGGTTGAATCAAATATGGCAGAATAATGCATGGGTAAACAACGGAAGAATTACTTATACTTTTGATGCTAATGAAAATCCGCTTGTTTTTTTATATGAATCTTGGGAAAACAATGGGTGGGTTAATAATTGGCGAAATGTTTTTACTTACGATTCTTACAATAATATGTTAACGGAATTATCTCAAACATGGTTTAACGGAGTTTGGGAAAGCAGTTGGAAAAATACATATACTTACGATTCAAATGGAAATAGATTAACATCGTTATTTGAATATTGGGATAACGGGGTTGCCTTAAACGGATCACGTCAATTTTACACTTTTGATGCCAATAATAATACAATAACGGGAAAAGCCGAATTATATGTTAATAATACATGGATTAATGACGATTATGGGTCAATGACTGTTATATCAAGTAATAATTATGATTTTTATTATGTTTCGGGTTATAATTGTAATGTTCAATACTTACAATTTACCGATGTAGAAGACGAACTTAATAATAGTCTTGTTTTTACACTAAAACAAAATTATCCCAATCCGTTTAACCCAAGTACAAATATTAACTTTACTTTGCCAAATGTTGAGTTTGTAACTTTAAAAATATATGATATTTTGGGTAAAGAAGTAACAACGCTTATTAACGAAGAACTTATTGCGGGTAATTATACAAAAACTTGGGACGCCAAAAATTTAAGCAGCGGGGTTTATTTTTATAAACTGCAAGCAGGAAAGTTTACCGAAACCAAGAAAATGATTTTAGTTAGATAAAGAATGTATTTATAAATACGGTAAGGTGTTTATTTATCTACCTTACCGTATTTAATTTAATGGTTTTTCAATGGAGTGGTTATAATTATTAATTTAAGATAAAGAGGCTAAAATTTATCTTTGTGTTTTACTTTGTTTGCTTTAATAAAATTGTAAGTGTTTTATATTAAATATTTTAATAAATCAAGATGCTGAGAAATATGGTAATTATTGGTAAATTTGTTTTATTACTTGAAATAACAATTAATAAAACAAATTGTGGATGAAATAGAATGAATGATTTAGAAATAATTGATTTAACGCCTGAAAATATTGCCGATTATGGAGTTTGCGGTTATAAAGACGTTAATAAACATATCGAATTAAGGAGAAAAATTGACTGGTTTAAAGAGCTTTATCCAATGGGATTACGAATAAAAGTGCTATATTCAAAATTTGCAGGTTATCAAGGTATGTTGGAGTATATACCCGGAAAATACGCACATAGGCCGGTTAATGCCGAAGGGTATCTGTTTATTCATTGTATTTTTGTAGGGTTTAAAAATGAATTTAAGGGAAAAGGATACGCCACGCTTTTAATTGATGAATGCATGAATGAAGCAAAAGAAAAAAGTATGGAGGGAGTTGCCGCAGTTACAAGAAAAGGATCGTTTATGGCAAAAAGTGATATTTTTATTAAAAGAGGGTTTTCGGTAGTTGATAGACTAGAACCCGATTTCGAGTTATTAGTTTATAAATTCAACGAAAAATCGAAAAATCCGACATTTAAACCAATTTCAGAAGAGCACCTAAATAATTTTAAAGACGGACTGACCATTTTGAGATCTGCACAATGTCCATACTCGGAAAAAAATGTTAATGCAATTATTAAATCGGCATCAAAAATGGATTTAAAGATTAATTTAGTAGAACTAAATAGTTATGAACAGGTTCAAAATACCCCTTGTGGCTTTGGTACTTTTTGTATAATTTATTCCGGAGAAATTATTAGTTATCATCCTATTAGTAATACGCGCTTTGAAAATATAATGGCAAAAACTAAAATATAATGTTTATAGTAAAATTAGTTGTCAATTTTGTGACACATTATTAATTGATTATTTATAGCTTTATTAAAAAAACAAGTAAAACATATCTTGACTTTTTATATACCGTTCGGTATATTTAAATATTAAATATTTTAAACATGCTTGATAATAAACAAAACATATTAACAACTGCCCTTACGCTTTTTGCTTTACGGGGATATGAATCGGTTGGAGTTCAAAAAATAGTAGATGAGTCAAAAATTACAAAGCCGACTTTATATTATTACTTTGGTAATAAAAAAGGCTTGTTAGATGCTATTTTACAACAGTATTTTGAAATATTCTTTAAATCGTTACAAAATTCTATTAATACTGAAAATACTCTTATAAGCAACCTAAATTCTATTGCAAAAGTTTTTTTTAATTTTGCAAAAGGGAACAAGCTATTTTATAGATTTCAGTTGGCATTGTTCTTCTCTCCGCCTGAAAGCGAAACCCATAAAAGCGTGTTATTACATAATAGTATAATTTTTGAATTAATTACCTCAATTTTTGAACGAGAATTT
Organism: Melioribacteraceae bacterium; assembly: GCA_036743235.1. Classification (GTDB taxonomy): domain Bacteria; phylum Bacteroidota; class Ignavibacteria; order Ignavibacteriales; family Melioribacteraceae; genus JAEXOD01. The sequence goes on along the minus strand of DAINPX010000025.1, from coordinate 6,089 downwards.
AAAGAATCGGGAAATAAAAAAGTATATTCAAAATACGCTTTTACGTTTATCGGTATGCTTAATAATTATATTTCATTATACTTAGGTGACTTATTGTTATTAGATGAAAAAGCCGAAAAAGACGTTGTTAATCAATTTTTGTATGGAATTACAGAAAAATAATTTTTTTTATTAGTAATATACCTAACGGTATGTATAGAGGACGATATGAAAACACCAAACGATTTAATATTTTATCATATTTATGCATTAGGATTTTGCGATTCATTACATAAAAATGATTTTATTGAGCACAATCAAAACAAATTAAAATTAATTGAAGAAAAAATTGACCATATAAAATATTTAGGTTGTAATGCCGTTTATATAGGTCCGGTTTTTGAATCTACTTTTCATGGTTACGATACAATTGACTATTATAATATTGATAGACGCTTAGGAAACAACTTATTATTTAAGGAATTGGTTAATAAATTTCATATAAACAATGTAAAAGTAATTGTAGATACGGTATTTAACCATGTGGGACGAGAATTTTCGGCATTTAAAGATGTGCTATTACATCGCAAAACTCGAAATATTGCAGCTGGTTTTGTGGGTTAAATTTTTCGTCAAATAATTCTTACAACGATAATTTTTCGTATATGGGTTGGCATAATAATTATGACCTTGTTAAACTTAATTTAAAGAACAATTTTGTTAAAGAACATCTATTTAATGCAGTTAAAATGTGGATTGAGGAATTTGATATTGACGGACTTAGAATGGATGCGGCTGATTGTATGGACATGCAATTTTTGCAGGAATTATCAAGATATACTAAATCTATTAATCCTAATTTCTTTATCTTTGGCGAAGTAGTGCATGGTGATTATAGAAGGTACGTTTTAGAAGGGGAGTTAGATTCTGTAACCAATTATGAATGTTACAAAGGATTATTTTCATCTCATAACGACATTAATTTATTTGAAATTGCTTATTCTTTAAATAGACAATTTGCTTGGAATGGTATTTATAAAAACCTGCCTTTGTATAATTTTGTTGATAACCACGATGTTACACGGATATCCAGTATAATTAAGAAAGAAGAGTATATATATACTATATATGGTTTGTTATTTACAATGCCGGGAATTCCTTCAATATACTACGGCAGCGAATTTGGTATAAAAGGGATTAAATTAGATAAAAGTGATTTAGAATTACGCCCAAGTATTAAAAATATTAACAATTCCCCGGCAAAAAACAATGATTTGGCAAATATCATATCACGATTAGCGCATATTAGAAAAACAAATTCTTCACTTAAAAACGGAAGTTATTTACAGGTATATTTAAATCATAGTCAATTTGCTTTTTTACGTGAAAATGAAGAAGAATTAATTTTGGTGGTAGTCAATATATCCAACCAAAATTTCTCAATAAATATAAATTATAATTTTGGAAGAATAATTGAGTTTTCTGACCTTTTAAATAAAAATGAAATATTATATTCAACGCAAAACTCATTATATATTGAAAATTTGTATCCAAATTGGTTAAGAATATTACGAACGCCCAAATAATAAAATATTGTATTAATTTTGTGATTAAGCCGCAATATAAAAATAAAACTGAGATTTAAGGACAATTAAATAAATATCAAAATTAAATGATGTATCTGAATTAAAAGAAGTTTTTTAATTTTAAAAGCATAAATGCACAACGAGTTAATAAAACTCGATTAACTGTTTTTGTATATAGAAACATTTAATAAAAACTGTCGTTAAAAAATGAATGGGTCGATTCCGAAATTACAAAACACTTCGTTTTTATTAATTATCTTTACCGACCTTAAAATTTACTAAAATAATTATTATTACTTTAAAGTATTATTCCACTTCTTTACCTAAATTAAATTTACGTCTTTGATGTGGATCTAAATATAATTTTCGTAATCTATATGATTTGGGGGTAATTTCAACTAATTCGTCGTCTTTAATATACTCTAAAGCTTCTTCCAACGAAAACTTAATAGCAGGGGTAATTTTAATTGCTTTATCACTTCCGCTAGCACGCATATTGGTTAATTTTTTACCACGTTGCACATTAACTTCAATATCCATATCTTTATTGTTTTCGCCAATAATTTGACCCGTATAAACATATTCGCCCGGGTCAATAAAAAACTTGCCTCTATCTTGTAGCCCGTCAATTGCATAACCGGTCGAGTCGCCGTCTCCCATCGAAATTAAAACGCCGTTTTGTCTAAAAGTAATATTTCCTTTAAACGGTTCATATTGGTAAAAACGGTGATGCATAACAGCTTCGCCCGAAGTAATAGTTAATATTCTGTTTCTTAAACCTATTAAACCGCGTGAAGGTATTTTAAATTCAAGGCGAGTCATCGATCCTTTTGCTTCCATCTTAAACATCTCACCTTTTTTAGAACTAACAAGTTCAATTACTTTGCCGGCAAACTCTTCTAATACATCTATGGTTAAAAATTCAATCGGTTCGGTCTTTTTACCGTCAATTTCTTTAAATATAACTTTAGGAGGACCAACTGCAATTTCATATCCCTCTCTTCTCATATTTTCAATAAGAATTGAAAGGTGAAGAATGCCTCGACCCGAAACCTTAAATGTATCTGCACTACCTGTTTCTTCAACACGCAAAGCTACATTTTGTTCAAGTTCTTTATATAATCTATCTCTCAAATGTCGCGAAGTAACGTATTTACCTTCTTTGCCGAACAAAGGAGAATTATTTACCATAAACATCATGCTCATAGTCGGTTCGTCAATATTAACAATCGGTAGCGGTTCAGGGTTTTCTGCATCAGTTACCGTATCTCCTATATCAATTTTTTCAATACCAACTATTGCACAAATATCGCCGCATTCAACTTCTTCAACCTCTTTTTTGCCGATACCTTGAAAAGTATAAAGCTTTTTAATTTGTGCTTTAGCTACCGTACCGTCTCTTTTAATAATAGCAGCCGGAACACCCGTGGTAAGTTTTCCTCTATAAACACGACCGATTCCTATTCGTCCTACGTAATCGCTGTAATCTAAAGAAGTAATCTGAATTTGATAGTGTCCTTCAAGAAATCTTGGAGAGGGTATTTTTTCAATTATTGTATCTAACAATGGGGATAAATTTAGAGCAGGGTCTTCTAAATTTTTAACTGCCCAACCATTTCTTCCGCTTGCATATAAAATAGGAAAATCGAGCTGGTGGTCTGCAGCATCCAACTCAAAAAACAAATCATAAACTTCGTTAATTACTTCTTTTGGGCGTGCATCGGGTTTATCAATTTTATTGATAACAACAACAGGATATAAATCTAACTCCAATGCTTTTTGTAAAACGAAACGAGTTTGAGGCATTGGTCCTTCAAAAGCGTCAACCAATAAAAGAACACCGTCTGCAAGTTTTAATACTCGTTCAACTTCTCCTCCAAAATCGCTATGACCCGGAGTATCAATAATATTAATTTTTGTATTGTTATATTCAACGCTAATATTTTTGCTTAAAATTGTAATACCTCGCTCTCTTTCTAAGTCGTTTGAATCTAAAAAACATTCTCTAACTACCTGATTTGAACGAAATACTTCACACTGCTTTAATATATGATCTACTAATGTGGTTTTGCCGTGGTCAACATGTGCTATTATTGCAATATTCCTAATTTCCATTTGTACCTAATTAAATAATAAATAAAGAGTAAAAATACGGAAAATTTTGCTTAAAACGAATTTTCTTTAAAAATTAACAGTTAAGTAACCATAAATTTGCAAGTTTAGTAATTATTATGTACATTTGTTTTAATATAAGTTCTTAATTATTTTGTTATTAGTTCATTATTGTTCGGTAAAGGAGAAAAGCGTAAAAATTAATATTGCTAATTTTTTCTTTATTTCCCTTAAAAAAAATTATTAAAACATATGAAAATTTTATTTTACGTAATACTATTGTTGTTGATTATTAATAGTGATTTTTATGCTCAGATTAGTTTACCTGAAAATGTTCCTATTAATATTAGTGAAAACTTAACCAAGGTAAACGTAAAGTATATAAATTATAATAACGAAGTGAAAGAAGGTTATTTAATAGTTGATAAAAAACTGGCAACAGAAATAAAAGAGATTTTTAATTTATTGTTAAAAAATAAGTTTCCGATAAATAAAATTATGCCTTTAGAAAATTATGATTGGGATGATACTAAATCCATGAATGATAATAATACTTCGGCATTTAATTACAGATTTAATAAAAATACGAAAGGGATTTTATCTTTGCATGCTTATGGAAGGGCAGTTGATATTAATCCGTTCGATAATCCTTTGGTAATAAAAGGGAAAAATAAACCGCATAATTCAATTTACAATATTAACAAAAAGGGAACAATACATAAAGATTCGTATATAGTTAAAATATTTAAAAAATTTGGATGGAGATGGGGTGGAGAATTTAAAAAGGTTAAAGATTACCAACATTTTGAAAAATAATACCATAAATTTAGTTGAAGGAACGGTAAAAGAGGCGAAAAATGTTAAAAAAATGTCCTGTTTGCGGTAAACCAATTGATAGTTTGGCAAACGAGTGTAAATTTTGTAAAACAAAACTTATTGATATTAATGCAAAATTTGTATGGCAGGAAACGGTAGCAAATTATAAAACAAATAAAAATGGTGTAATAACCATTCTGTTAATTCTTATAGTTTCGTTATTACTATTTTTAGGAGTTTATTTTTATCCAATACTAACAGATGCAAAAGATTGGCAATATACGGTTTCTTTAAATAACGAAGAAGCGTATTTAGATTATATTAACAAACACAAAAACGGTGCTTATATACATGAAGCATGGAATGTAATAGATAATTGTTGCTGGCAAAAAGTAATTGAGAAAAATAACGAAAAGTCCTATTTATTATATTTACAAAAATTTCCAAAAGGTAAATATAAAGATAAAGCAAAAAAATATGCAGACGAATTAGCTTGGAAAAATGCGTGTGAATCGGGAGATACTATACTTATTAAACAATATATAAAAAATCACCCGAGAGGAATTTTTATTGAATGTGCAAAATTAATGTTAAAGAAAATTAGTCGTTAGTTTTCTTGTCTAAATTTGGAAAAGTATTTATCTATTTCCGGGCGTAAGATATTCCCAACTTCTTCAAATAAATCCAATAGATCATTGTAAACAGTTGTTTTACTTAAAAAATCCCAAAATTCAGCTGCTACTTTTAATTCATTATTTATGTCAATCATTCCTTTCATAGTCCAACGGTCGTAAGGCTTGGGTTCGTAAGGATTATACGGAATCGCAATTAATGTTTGAATATCTGCAGTGGGATTATCTGCTAAAGTGGCTGCAACCCATTCAAGCAAAGTACGTTTAAATTCTTTAAATTGTCCAAAATTAGGTTTGGCAGTTTTAATATCAATTAAATAAATTTTATCATCAAAATCGATCAACTTTAGATCAACTTTTGTAAGTTTTACAGGAATTTTTGTTCCTGTACGGCAAACTTTTCTAAGTCGTTCTATCTCTTGTTCTTTAGTCGGAATTATATTTTGCGTAGCAAGTTCATCAATAATATGTTGTATTTGATTATGGGCTTCAGAGAAGATATATTTACCTGCTGTTTGTTGTGTTTCTGCAATTTTGAACTTTTGTTTTGCGAATTCAACAGCTATAGGTTCAAAAATTGTAACTCCAAAGTTGGTATTTAATGATTGGATAAATGAAAAAAGAGCTATTCTATCTTGTCCTAATAATCTTTTATGAAATGGCATCGAAGCTGGTTCTGGATTATAATTTTCAAGCTTTTTTCTAAGAGCAAATATTAATCTTTGTTTTAACCTATCTCTAATATCATTATCCATAACACCTTCACTTTTGTTTTAGATGAAAAATAATCTCAGAATATGCAGTTTTATCTTTTTCCGACCTATTCAAAACAGGTCTTTTATACTGATTAACAATATTTAGTCCCGATTTTTCGGCAATTATATTGTATAAATTATATTTATCGTTAGCAACTAAAAAAATATTGTAGTCATCAGCAAGAAATTGTTTGCTATTAATAAGAACT
>DAINPX010000024.1:0-16403 GCA_036743235.1 Melioribacteraceae bacterium | reverse complement strand
AGAGTTAGCTTATACAATAAATTCATTACGCATAAATTTTCCTAATTATTTGGTTGAAGTAGAAGGACATACGGATAATATACCTATTAATACACCGCAATATCCCTCAAATTGGGAGCTATCTACAAACAGAGCTACTAATATTGTAAAATTATTTATTGAAGAGGGAATTCCACCGGTTAGGTTGCGTGCAGCCGGATATGCCGATAGCAGACCAAAACTATCTAACGTGGATGTAAACGGTAATTCTATTCCTCAAAACCAAGCCGCAAACAGAAGAGTGGTAATTTTTGTACAGCGAGAAAATTAATTATTAAATAGTCTATCCCAAAAACTTCTTTTTTCCTTTTTTTTCCAATAATCAACATAATTTTTTTGAGTTGTAATACCAATCGGTCCTTCGTATATTCCGCCGTCTTTATATCCGTCATAAACTTTAACGGCAATAACATTTTCACCATCGTAGTTTAATAAATTATCAGGTAAATAATAACCTCTAAATTTTGCATAATTAACGCCCAAGTTATTATTATCAATATTATTCATTTTTCCCGTAGAACCCACAAGTTTTCCGTTAATATAAACTTGATCGTAATCATCTATTTTACCCATTACAAGAACAAGTTTTTGACCGGCAATAGATTTAGAAACCTTGAATTTTTTTCTATACCAAGCATATCCGTCATAATCTTTGTAACCCTGGTTTTCCCAAAAACCGGGTACTAAAATTTCATCCCATTTTGAATCGTCAAAATTAACATTTTTATAATCGTCGTTAAATCCAGGTTTAAATTTCCAATAGCCTTCTAACCCTATATTAAACGAAAGGCTTTTATAACTATAAATACCCGGCTCTCCGTTTACAATTCCCCCGCCTTGCTCGTCATCATATACTCGTACGGCAATAACATTATTGCCGGGTTTAAGTAAGCCCATTGGAATTGGATATTTACGATAAGAAAAATATGAAGTAATATAATCAGGTGGAAAAGAACCGCTTTTACCTATTAAAACTCCGTTAATATATGTTTCGTCAACATCATCAACATAACCTAATTCTACATAAAGCTGAGTATTTAAATATTTGTCGGAAATAATAAACTGCTTGCGGTACCAAGCGTAACCGTCGTAACCATGATAACCTTTATCTTCCCAAAAAGCCGGTACTCTGATATCTTCCCAGTTGTTATCGTTAAACCCGGTCTTTTTCCAATCAGGGTTATCACCTATCGAAAATTTCCAATAACCGGATAAATTAAATACTTTTGAACGGTCTTCGGCAATTAGATTTACCGCAAGCAGCAACACTACTACCAAATATATCTTAAAGTTTTTCATATAATTTTAATAATTTAATATTATAAGTTATTTAATATTTTAATATTTTACTGTAATTATTTGTAAAAAATTGTAAACGATCAGTTTTTTGTAATATAATTAGTTGTATCTGTATATGTTTTTGCAATTTCACTTCCAATAAATCTAAATTTTTTGCTTTTATCTTTACAACATAAATTTGTAACAGCAGTAAAACTTTTTTCGGTACCTATTTTAAATAAAGAAATAGCAATTAAATATTTAGTGTTTTCATTATAAGTTGTTTTGTACAAATCGCATAATTCGTCAACAACTTCGTTTACTTTGTATTTACCTGCCAAATAAACGGCACTTTTCATTAATCCTTCGTTATCCGAACGTAATGCGGTAATTAAATTATTAATCTTATTCTCTTCTTTATTAACATTGTTTTTTGATTGGGCAAAAACTAAAGTAGCACAAAAAACCAAGTAAAAGAAAATTACCCATTTTGTAACCCCGCTGTTTGTGTTTTGTTGATAACGTTCCATTTTTTCCTTCCTGAATAATTTTGTTAAAAATTTGTTTATTGTTACTAATTCTGACGGTAAACTTAATAATTAAGTTGTCATCAAAAGGTTTTAGTTTGTAACAAGATGTAACAAAAAGGTAAAAAAGTGAAACAGAAGAAAAGTGATGTGCCTTGAAACGTGAAAGTAGATTAATTTAATATTATTTTTAGGGTCTTAAAATTGTAAGGATATAAAAACTAGGCGATTGTCTTTTTTTTATTCTCCGTTTTACTATATTCGGATTTGCAGTTTCTTAAAATTTTTTATATCTTAATTTTATTAATTCATCTTGGTTTGCAAATATGAGTAAGCTATGTCCCGTATGCGGAAATACCAACTACAAAAAAATTGGACTTCCAAAAGCCAATAATATTTCTAAAAACTTTTTGGATAAAGAGTATTATGTTGTTCAGTGCCTAAACTGTGAAGCGTATTTTGTTTCTCCCGAAATTAATTTTTCTGAAGAACAATGGGCTAAATTATATAATAGTGAATACTTTGTTCGACAATCCGATTGGCTAGAAAGACGGCGAAAAAAAGAATTGGCAAATAGGTTTAACCATTTTGAAAATTTGATAAATAAAAAAAATATTTCATTTTTGGATGTTGGTACTGGTGAAGGGAAGGCAATTATTGAAGCCAAAAAACGTAAATGGAAGATTACGGCAATCGATATTGTGGATAATCGAAATAGTGATGCCAAAAACACAAATATTAATTTTATTAAAGGAAATTTTATTGATATTGATTTAACTCCCAAAAGTTTCGATTTTATTTATCTTGATTCGGTAATTGAGCATGTGCTAAATCCTTTGGAATACTTAAAAAAAGCTGCAGAACTATTAACTGATGATGGGGTTGTTTATATAGGCGTACCTAACGAGGATTCTCTTTTTAATGATGTACGTAAACTAATTTTTTGTTTAACCAAACAGCAGCATATATCAGAAAAAATAAAACCTTTTTATTCTCCTTACCACATCATCGGATATAATTTTAATTCACTTAAAACAATTATTAATAACTCGGGATTGGAAATAAAAACACTTAGAAACTTTGGGAGAAAATTTGAATTCTTGGGTAATAAACCTTTTAGCAAAGATTTTTGGATAAGTTTTTTATTTTTATTTCCTATTGAGTTTATCGGTTTACTAATAAAAAGAGATGTATATCTCGAAGCTTATGTAAAAAAACAAAAGAAGTAATAGAATCCATATTAAGAGCGATTTATTTAGCATTAGAACTTAAACCCAATTATTCCTCCTTTAAAACACTAAAGAGAGGGAATTATATTCCGAGTAATTTACTTAAAGTAGCAAACAATTGTTAGTATTATTATCATAACATATTTTATTACAATACGCTAACGTATTATGTAATCCTTTCTTTCAGGTTTTAAGAAGGGAAAGAATGATGATTATATTATTAACGCGATGCGTAATAATATAAAATTTATTACAATATAATTACTTGTTAAATCGACTAAAAATCGGTTTGATATTGCTACCACCAAAATTTGCAAAGGTTATTATCAAATTATTTAGGTTTTGAAATTCAATTAATACATTACAAATATTTTAATAAAAATTGAAGCTATTAAAAAAAGTTAAAAGAAAACATACTTCTCTTTTACGGTAAACATTTTTATAATTTATAAAAATCGGTTATAAAAGTGAAACAAGAAATTAGTGATAAAGTGAAATAACTTAATATTAAAATTACTTTAAATGAAGTTAGACTTTCTATTTCAATAGTCTTAAAACTCGGAACTAATAATAATTTTTTGTATATTTAAAAGTTAAACACTAATAAATCGGTAAAATAATGAAAAAAAATGTTTTATTAATTTTAATTATTTTTATATGCAATATAACTAACGCACAAAACCAAATACAAAATATCGAACCTCCATTTTGGTTTACGGGAATGGAGTATCAAGATTTGCAGATAATGTTACATGGTAAAAATATAGCAGATTTTAAGCCTACATTAGATTATGAAGGAGTAAAAATAATAAGCACCGACACTACCGATAATAAAAACTATCTTTTTATTAATGTAAAAATAGAAAAAACGGCAAAACCCGGGTTATTATTGTTTTCGTTTAATAAAGGTAAAAAGTCTTTTAAATTTAGTTATGAGTTGCGTGCAAAAAGGAAAAATTATAAAAGATTGGACATTAATACGGAAGATGTAATATATTTAGTTACTCCCGATAGATTTGTAAATGGAGATAAAAATAACGATAGCATTAAAGGATATTTCCAAAAGGCAGATAGAAGTGACGTAAAATATAGACACGGAGGAGATATTGCCGGAATTACCAAAAAATTAGACTATATAAAGGATATGGGGTTTACTGCAATATGGTCTATGCCGATGTTACAAAGCAATATGCCAATTTACTCTTACCATGGATATTCAATTACGGATTTTTATAATATTGATAGACGTTTTGGAACTAATGACGAATATTTAAATTTAGTAGCAGAAAGCCACAAAAGAGGAATTGCGGTTATTAAAGATATGGTATTTAACCAATTTGGTGACGGACATTTTTGGACAAAAGATAAACCGGATAAAAATTGGGTGCACGTTTGGGATGAATTTACTTACAGCAACTTTAACGGAACTGTTATTCCCGATTTGTATGCCAGCAATTACGACCGTGATAGAATGAATAGAGGTTGGTTTGATAAATGGATGCCGGATTTAAATCAAGAAAATCCATTAGTTGCAAAATATTTAATTCAAACTACATTGTTTTGGGTTGAATATGCCGGAATTGACGGAATAAGAATGGATACTTACCAGTATAATTATAAAGAGTTTATGAATGATTGGTTAAAAATAATTAAAACCGAGTATCCGGATTTATTTATTGTAGGCGAAGTTTGGATGAATGACTCCGAAATTATTTCTTACTGGAAAAAGGGGAATAACAATAGAGACGGATTTAATTCGGAATTGGAATATATTACCGATTTTCCCGTACAATCTATATTAAATAATGTGTTTTCAAGTTATAAAGGTATTTACGAACTTTATAATACAGTTTCGCGTGATTATTTATATGATAATCCGTTAACAAATATGATTTTTGCCGATAACCACGATGTTACACGAATATTTACTTTTTGCAAAGAAGATATAAATAAGTATAAACAAGTTATTGCGTTTTTATTAACTGCACGCGGAATTCCGCAAATTTACTACGGAACGGAAATATTGATGACAGGAGACCATCATGAAATATTGCGAGCAGATTACCCCGGTGGCTGGGAAGAAGATACAATTAATGCTTTCACCTCGGAAGGAAGAACACAATTGCAAAACGAAGCTTTTAATTATATAACCAAACTATTAAATTGGCGTAAAAATACTTCGGTTATACATAACGGTAAAACTTTACATTTTATCCCTTATAAAGATACCTATGTTTATTTTAGATTTAACGATAAAAATTGTGTTTTGGTAGCTTTAAATAACGGAAAAGAACCTATTACTTTGGAATATGATAGACATTCGGAAATATTAAACAAGTATAATAAAGGAAAAGAAGTTATTACCGATAAAGAAATATTAAATTTAAAAGATATAACTATTCCTGCTAACGGATTGGTAATAATTGACTTGTTAAAATAAATTTGTTTTGGTTTGGGCAACGGAGGAGAAAGTTAATAAATCAAATCTCTATTTTAAATGAAGTCCCTTTGTTTAATTCGCTTGCAATAGTAATTTTTGAATTATGTAAACTTACAAGTTCTTTAACAATTTGTAAGCCTAAGCCAATTCCTCTTTCTTTATCTGTACCAAGAGACGTAAAAGACTTATCTTTATTTATAATTAAATCGATAGTATCTTGAGACATACCAAGTCCAAAATCTTTAACTTCAAGTACGGCATTGTTTTTATTAATTATAGCCGAAAGAACTATTTTATTATTTTTTGGCGAAAATTTTACGGCATTAGTAACCAAATTACCCAAAATGGTTTCGGTAACAAATTTATCTGCTAAAATATTAAGGTCTTTAGGAGCTTCAACAACAATTTCGATTGATTTCTTTTTTGCCAAAAACTTATAACTTTCGGCAATATTAACCAATAGATCATAAACATTTAAATCACTTTTGTTTATTTTAATACCTTCACGTTGTGAACGTGCCCAGTTAAGTAAATTACCTATCATCAATTGAATATTTTTGGAAGCATCGGCAATACTTTCAACCAATTCTTTTTTGTCTTCTTCGTCAATTTCGTTATAATCTGTCCGTAAAAATTCCGAAACGGATGAAATTGCTCCAACAGGGTTATTTAAATCGTGTGCAATTATTGAAAAAAGTTTATTTTTGGCTTCAATTTCTTTGCTTAATTTTTTATTTAAATCTTTTAATAGTTTGTATCGCGAAACTCCTAAAAATAACAATAAAGCTACAAGAAAAGCTATAATACCTAAATATTTAATTTTAGTACGTTCCGCATCAATTTCTCTTTTAAGTAAATTATTTTCCGATTCTTTTAACTGAACCAAGTATGCAGTTTGTAAATCAGCAATTTTATTAACGCTTCCGGCACTGTATATGCTGTCTTTTAAAGTAGTATAATCATCGGAATATTGTAAAGCCAGCTTAAAATTTCCCTCTTTTATAGCAATTTCTTTTAATAACTGATAAGAAACTGCCAACATATTTATTAAACCGGACTTACTTGCTTTGCTGCTTGCAATTTCCAAAACCTGTTTAGCTTCATTAATTTTAGTAAGTTTTAATAAAATTTTTGCTCTATCGTTATAACTTGCAATAATTTGAGGTGTTGAATTGATTTGTAAAGAAAGGTCTAATCCTTTTTTATTATAATCCAATGCTTCGTTTAATTCATTTAATTTATAATAAATATTAGAATATCCTAAATATGCGTAGATAAGACCCTTATAATATTTTGTAATATTACTAAATTTTTCTGATTCGGAATAAACTTCCAATGCTTTTTTATAATCGGCTTTAGCTTCATATACTGCAGCAATATTAGTTAAAGATTTTCCAATTCCTCTATAATCGTTTAATTCTTTTCTTATAGTAATGGATTTATTAAAATATAACAATGCCTTATCGTAATTTTCTTGATTAAAAAATATTTGACCAATATCGTTATAACTATAAGCTAACCCTATTTTGTCATTTAATTTTATGAATAATTTATTTGATTGAAAAAACTTCTCCAAAGCCAGTGAATATAACGAGCTTTGAAGGTAATAATCGCCCAAATTATTTAGCGAATAAGCAAGTTGAAGACTGTCATTTGTTTTTGTAGCTTCAAATAATCCTTTTTGATAAAAATAATATGAAGAATCCAAATTACCTAAATGACTATAAACAACTCCAACAAAATTATATAATTTACTTTTTGGAATTGTTAGCCCATGCTTCTCAATCTTATTAATTGCGGTAAAACCATATTCCAAAGCTAATTTAGGATTAACGTTTCGGTTTTCCCAACATAAATTAGTAAGAACTTTTACCTTTTCACTTTCGCTTTTGCCTTTAAGTAAATTTAAAACCGAATCTGCCTTTTCGGCGTAAATTAGCACAAAAGGCGAAAAAAGAAATAGGTATAAAAGAAATTTTTTCATATCATTATAATAGTTATAATCTATTATCGAAAATTATGCAAAAAATGTTAATTATAATAATTATTTTTATAAAGGTAATAAAAACATAAAAGTAGTTCCTATGCCAACATGGCTTTCTACCCAAATTTTTCCGTTATGTTTATCAATTATATCTTTGCATAAAATTAATCCAAGTCCAGTTCCTGTTTCGGTATTTGTACCCACGGAAGATAAATTAACTTCAGAAAAGAGTTTTGAAAGCTTCTCTTCTTCAATACCAACTCCGCTATCAAAAACGGAAACTATTATTTTGTTTTCTATTTGTTTTGAGCTAACAATAATTACTCCTCCGGATTTAGTAAATTTAATACTATTATTAATTAAATTTCGTAAAACCAATAAAATCATATTATAATCGGCATTAATTTCCAAATCAGGAGATATATCATTTTTATAAACAATATTTTTGTTTGTTAAGTGCAATTTATATAAACTAAATACGGATTCTACCATATTAAACAGTTTAATGGGTTTTAAGGTTAATTGATATTTTTGTGATTGTAATTTTGCCCAGTTTAATAAATCGTCAAGTAATAAAAATTGTTTATTTAAATTTTCGTTTAATTCAGATGCCATAACCTTAGCTTCTGTAATGTCCATTTTATCTATTTGAGTAGCTAATAAATCGGATAATCCTAAAAATCCCTGAAAAGGACTTCGTAAATCGTGTGCGATAATTGAGAAAAAGCGATCTTTTGTTTTATTTAATTCCGTTAAATACTCTTCCGATTTTTTTAATCTGTTTTCGGCAAGTTTTTTATTTGTAATATCATGTGCGGCATAGATACACAAATTATTGGTAATGTAGGTTATTTTGGCTTCAAACCACAAAGTTTTACCATCAATTTCCAAATCATATTCTATAATTTCAGTCGTTTTTTCTTTAATAGATTTTGTAATTGCATTATAAAAGAATAATGCCGTATCTTCATCAAATATTTCAAAAAGCGATTTATTAATAATTTCATCGTAAGGTTTTACCAACAAATTTCTACAGCTTGGGGCAATTTGTTTATATATCCCTTTATCATCAAAAATAATTACAATTTCGTTCAAACTTGTAAAAAGAGCACTTAATTCCCTTTCGTTATTTTTAATTTTAATAATTGCTTTTGTTAAAAACCAAATTAAAACACTTATAACAAGTGCCGAAAAATAAAGGAGAATTAACAACGCTTTATTTTTACTGTTATATTTTTCCCAACCCAAAATAGGAACGCCTGATAAAACCCAATTCCCGGTAGGTAAAACAATATTTATGTTGACAGGATTTTTATTATAAACAGTCGAATCACCCCAAAAGAATTCTCCTTTATCTCCTTCGCCGTCAATACCACGTAAACAGAATTTAAAATCACCGTAATATTCGGTTAATCTTGCTTCATTTAATAATTTATCTTTATAAATAACAATATCACAAACGCCCCAAAATTTGGCTGTATCAACTTCATTTTTAATAAATATTGGAGTGTAACTTATAAAAGCTAAACCGCCTTCAACAAGTTCAACAGGTCCAGCAACAAAAGTTTTGTGAGAAATAATTGTTTCTTCAACAATTTTTTTTCTTGCAGGATGTGCAAGCAAATTAACGCCAATAGCTGCTTCGTGCCCTTCCAAAGGGTAAAGAGCTTTGATAATACAATCCGGAGAAAGTGCCATTGTGCTAATTACGGTATCGTTTTGAATTAGTTCATCTGCTAATTGATAAAACTTTTCGGCAGTAATACCTCCATTAACCGCAATATATGCGGCAATTCCTTTTGTATAATAAATTCGTGAATATAAAGCTTTTTCTAAACCGGCTTTTTTGTTTATCATTATTTCCAAAAGAATTTCTCTAACTTCTTTTTCATTTTTTTCTTTTGTAAACTCGGTATATTGTAAAATAATACCAATCATTATTAAAAACGATATTGAAGCAAATAAAATGGGAATATTTATCTTTTTAATTTTTTTCATTTTTCTATACTTTTTTAACAAACACAAAAATTATGGTAAGAATAATAAATATTGATAAAGGGATAGAGATTAAAACATAAAATACAAGTCTTCCTTGTTTTGAAGCAAAGTTTATAGTGCTTCCCGCTCCAAAAGGTTTATCTACAATAGCTCGTTTATCTTCTTTATTGTAATAAAACAAGCCGTGTTTTAAGGTGTTAATAAACGTTAAATTTAAATATCCTTCGCTTAATAAGTGATATTTAATTATTAATACTATTGATATAAAAAATAACATAAAAAAAACAAAAACAATAAATAGTTTATAAATATTTAAAACTAAAATAATAGGTAAAAACGCAATTAGTATTTTAGCAGCTTTAATATATAACGACCGTAAGTTGATATATATGTTTTTTTCTTTTTCCGAAATATTTGTTTTAGGTAAATTTATTTCGGCTTTACTTTTATTATTTGTTTTTAGGTTAAACGAATAATTAAATGCTAATGTTAAAATTAAGTATATAAAAATACTTACAATAATTGGGGCAATAGTTGTATTAGGTAAGTAATTAAATACTATAAATATAGTGAGTAAAATTATTGTAATAGAATAAAATAAGTCTATTAAAAAACAACAGTTTTTCAAAAGTTAATCCTTAAGTTAATTTAACGGATCTCCCCATTCGTATAAATACTCTACTATGCCGTCATAATAAACTCTAAATTTCCAATAGTGTCTATAAATACAACCACTTGGGCAGTCTCCAAACCCGAACGAATATATTAACTCAACAAAATCATCAAAAACTTCAGCAGTAATATTACTTCCGTCCCCCAATGAGTTATCGGCAAAAGCATTTTTAATACCTTTAATGTCTTTAAGTTGATAAAAAAGAGCATTAAGGTTTATTTGACTTTCGGAGTAATAAGAAAATCCGTTAAATCCGATAAAATTAAAATAATTACTAAACTTAAGGTTGTATCTATTGGTTAAACTGTCAAATTTTTGATTACCGCTATATGTATGATTTAATATTAATGTTTTTACCCACGCTTCCGATGTGTCTATTTCAATTAAAAAGTTTTTTGTTTCGGGGTTAGGGTAAACACCTATTTTATATTGTTCTATTACCGTTAATCGGGCACTTAGGTAATTAGCGTTATAAACTTGGCAAAGAGAATTAAATAGAAGATTTTTTATTTCGGAAGGTATTTCTACAACACTTTCGTAAAGTTTAGGGTCTAATTTCATCTCCCTAACCGCAAGAATACCGGCGTAATTTTGATATAAACTCAAAATACTGTCCGGTATGTTGCTAAAATTTACATTATCGATTTTTTTATTTAAGTATTTTGATCTTTGCGTTTGGTTTTCGTTTTTATCGCAACCCAAACTAAAAATTAAAATAGCAAAAACAAAAAAAATCGCTATTTTTTTCATTTTTTATCTTTTTCTTTTTCTTTGTTTTCGTGATCTTCAACAAATTTTTTAATTTCATCAAGATAATTAAATATAGCTTTTGCTTTATTTACACCAAAGGTAAACTTATTGTAAGGCGGATTGCTATCCGTAAAAATCGTAATTACGGGGCTTCCTTTATATTCCCCTACTTCCACAGGTATTTTTTCTTCAGACATTTTTAACCTTTTTTTTAATTAATAATATAATAATTTACAACTATTTTTTAAAATTATCAAAAATATATCCAAATTTCAATAATTTATCCGCATTCTTGTTTATAAATTCTACTATTGTTTCAATAGGTATTACCCGTGTAACGCCATATTTAATATTTACTCGTTGTTCTATCATAATATTGCCTTTATAAGGTAATAAAGGGTTATATTCGTATCCTTCCGTTGGTGCTTCCGGTTTTAAAACATATTCATACTCTGCCGGAACAGAACGAACTAAACCAACAAGCTCGAAATTAGGCACACCGTCTCTAATTGCCAAAACAATTCCTCCGCTAAATCCTCTGTTAAATACTGCATCTATTAAAAATGAACCACTTTCATCTCTATTAGGGCTAGAAACAATTCCCTTGGTAATCATTTTATAATTCATGGGGTATCCCAATGCATAAACAAACGAACCCCACTCCAAATTTTTTGCATTTCCCAACGGATAACTAAATACCGGAAATTGATTTAATTTATATTGAACAAATCTTTTGCCTATTATTGCCAAATCGTTTAGTTCGTCTATTAAAATAATATCAACATCTCCCCCTTCGGGAAAATCGTTAATATAATTTGTTTGTTTGGTTTTAATTGAAATACTTTCTACGATATTTGTAACATTACCTTTATCGTCAATTTTATATGTATAAACGGTATCGGGAAAGTTTATAATATGTGCACATGTTAGTAGTGCTACATTTCCGTTGGTTGAATGAATAATTGTTGCAGTTCCGCTTGCAGTTCTATGATAAACTCCTTTTTTATAAGTAACGGCTTCAAAATTATTACTATTTATCTCTTTTTTTGTAAGGTTATATTTTTCTTCAACAAAATGATTTTTATAATAAACCAGAACATTAATTAACTTAACCGATCTGCTTACGGTTTCCAGCTGGTCGGAACAATTTTTATAGGGGAATTCGCTATCATACTTTCCGTCTGTTAAAGTAGGATATACAGTTTCTAAAATGTAAGTATGGCAGCCGGTAATTAATAGAATAGTAACTATTAATAAAAAGTATTTTAGCAGATACATGGTTTTCTCAAATTAATAATTTAATAAATTATCGTAAACATAATCATAAAAATTTATCAAAAAGTAAAGTAAAAAAATTATATTTATAAAAACGATTTATATTATTTATGAACATTGAAAGTTATTTAAAATATTTAGACGTTGAACCAAGTGAAAAGTTGACGTATCTTTATCTGGCAAAGTTACAGATGCAACATATGTTAAAAATTCCTTTTGAAAATTTAGATATTCATTTAAATATTCCGATAGTATTAAATGAAGAATATTTATTTAATAAAATAATTAATAACAAACGTGGGGGTTTTTGTTATGAATTGAACTTTCTGTTTTACAATTTATTAAAAAAATTAGGGTTTAATGTACATTTGCTTTCGTGTTCATTTTTTCATTCAAATATCAATCAATTTGCTCTGGAGTTTGACCATTTGGCATTGTTGGTAATTTTAGATCAATCTTTTTTGGTTGATGTTGGTTTTGGCGATTCGTTCCGTGTTCCGATACCAATACCTAACGGGCAGATAAAAGATATAAGCGGTAAATATAGAGTGTTTAATAATAACAATGAATATTTTTTACAGCGTTTAGATGAAGAAAATTGGTTAACTCAGTACAAATTCACTTTAACTCCAAGAAAAATTGAAGAATTTGCAGAAATGTGTTTATATCATCAAACATCTCCCGATACAATTTTTACGCAAAAAAAACTTTGTACAATTGCAACTCCTTTTGGAAGGGTAACTTTAACAGACGATAATTTAACAATTACGTTTAATAGATTAAAAGAAAAGCAGATTATTGTTGATAGTAAAGATTTTAACAACAAACTTGCTTCACATTTTGGTATCGTGTTATAATAGTCGGTCATCTTTACTTCATAAATAAAAAATCGGAAAGATGGTAAAATACTCTCCTAATAAAAATCTAAAATAAATAATCCGTTTTAATCATTTTGTCTTGTACCTTAACCCCAAAAGCCAAAACTTTAAGCTTAAAAATAACTCTTAAGCTAATTAAAACAACAAAGTTAAGTGGCAAAGGTTAAAAATAATTAAACTAATCGAGAAAAATTTCTCTTTTCGCTTGACAAATTGTTTTGTATGTGTTATTTTTAATTGTGAAAATTTTCTCGATATGGAAATCTCGATAAAAAATCTCGATTGGAGAAGAAGATGATAGAAATAAAAGCAAAACCAACACCGGAACCGACACTTAGAAGATTACCTAAGTATCTAAACGTACTAACCGCATTAAAGGAAAGGAACGTTTTGGAAGTTAGCAGTACTTTGATAGCAAACGAGTTAGGTTTAGATCCTACTCAGGTTCGCAAAGATATTCAATATACCGGAATAGAGGGGAGACCCAAAACCGGATTTTTTACCGATGAGCTGATAAATGCAATTAGAACATTTTTAAATTGGGATAACACAACCGATGCCTTTTTGGTAGGAGTAGGTAGTTTAGGAACTGCAATGCTCGGATATCAACAATTTAAATTACACGGTATTAATTTTGTTGCCGCATTTGATAACGACCCGGATAAAGTTGGTCAATATATACACGGCATTTCTGTTTTACCAATCGAAAAACTTACAAATTTGACTTCAAGAATGAAAGTGCATATAGGCGTATTAACTGTTCCGGCAAGCGCTGCACAAGCAATTGCCAATATGATGATTGAGGGCGGAATTCAAGCAATTTGGAATTTTGCCCCAACTCATATTAAAGTGCCCGATAATATTATTGTAGAAAATGCACAATTAACCCATAGTTTGGCAGTATTAACAAGAAAGTTGAGTGAATATAATTTTAATTTAGGAGATAATTTATATGACTACGCAATCTGATTCGTCATATTCGTTACGAAAATTTGAAAAAGTATGTGAAATACTTAAAAAACATGACAATAACCCTAATAAATTGATTCCAATTTTGCAGGAAGTACAAGAAGAATATCGTTATTTACCTCAAGAAGTATTAACATTTATTGCTACTTCGGTAAATTTACCTCCGGCACGTGTTTACGGCGTTGCTACTTTTTATGCCCATTTTGCTTTAGAACCAAAAGGCAAATATGTAATTAAGGTTTGTGACGGAACAGCTTGCCACGTAAAAGAATCTATTCCTATTGTTGATGCAATAATGAAAAAATTAGGAGTTGATTACAACAAAAGAACAACAAACGATATGCTTTTTACATTAGAAACAGTATCTTGTTTGGGTGCTTGCGGGTTAGCTCCTGTTGTTGTAATTAATGAAGAAGTATATCCGATGATGTCACCGAAAAAAATAGCAGATGTTTTAGATCAAATTATCGAAAAGGAGAAAGCTAATGAAAACGTTGCTTGCTGATTTAGATTCTATTAAAAACGAATATTTAGAAAAATCGAAAGAAATAAAAAAGCGTGTTATTGTTTGTGCCGGTACAGGTTGTATTGCAAACGGTAGCGATAAAGTTTTTAATAAATTTAAGGAATTGATTAAAAATTCTAATTTAGAATTAGTTTTAGACTTAACTTTTGAACATCATTCGGATAGTGCAACTCATTTAACCGAAAGCGGTTGCCAAGGTTTTTGCCAAATGGGTCCTTTAGTGGATATTGAGCCGGATGGTATTTTATATGTTGGCGTAAAAGAAGGTGATGTTGAAGAAATTGTTAACGAAACTTTAGTAAATCATAAATTAGTTGATAGATTACTCTTTAAAGAGCCAAAAACCAAACAATCTTGTAAAGGACACGGTGATATAAGTTTTTATACTCGTCAACATCGTTTTGTATTAAAACAATGCGGAATGGTTGACCCTAACGATATTAGCGAATATATAGCCTTAGACGGTTATTCCGCAGCAAGAAAATCTATACTTGAAATGACGGATAAAGAAGTTTGTGACGAAATTTTAGCTTCGGGATTGAGAGGACGAGGCGGCGGCGGTTTTCCGACAGGAAGAAAATGGGATTTAACCAGAATACAAAAATCGGAAGAAAAATACGTAATATGCAACGGTGATGAAGGTGACCCGGGTGCTTTTATGGATAGAAGCGTTATGGAAGGAAATCCACATAGCGTAATTGAAGGTATGATGATTGCTGCAAAAGCAATAGGAGCTAATAAAGGATATGTTTATGTTCGTTTGGAATATCCGTTGGCTGTTAAAAGAATTAAAAAAGCTGTTGAAGATGCCGAAAAACTTGGAATTTTAGGAAAAAATATTTTCGGTTCTAATTTTAGTTTTACTATGGAAATTATGGAAGGAGCGGGAGCTTTTGTATGCGGAGAGGAAACTGCATTAATGAGTTCTATTGAAGGTAAACGCGGAATGCCAAACCCAAAACCGCCGTTTCCTGCTCAAAGCGGTTTATACGGTAAACCGACTGTTATTAACAACGTAGAAACATTGGCTACAGTTCCTATTATTATTAAAGACGGAGCAATTAAATTTAGAGAGTTGGGAAATCAAAACTCGCCCGGAACAAAAACCTTTGCTTTAACGGGGCATGTTGCTAATACAGGATTAATTGAAGTTCCTTTTGGTACAACATTACGTGAAATAGTATTTAATATAGGCGGCGGCGTAACTACACGTGAAGGAAAAATAGATAATAACGCATTTAAGGCGGTTCAAATAGGCGGACCATCGGGCGGGTGTTTGACAAAAGAACACTTGGATTTACCATTGGATTTCGATTCGTTAGGTAAAATAGGAGCTATGGTAGGCTCAGGTGGTTTAGTTGTTATGAATAGCGAAACATGTATGGTTCAAATGGCAAAATTCTTTATGACATTTACTCAAAACGAATCGTGCGGTAAATGTGTTTTATGTCGCGAAGGAACTAAACAAATGCTTGCTATTTTGGATGATATAACCGAAGGAAAAGCAACTGTAGAAACTATTGATTTATTGGAAAGATTAGCACTTGCGGTTAAAAAAGGATCGTTATGCGGATTAGGTAAAACTGCTCCAAACCCGGTATTGGCTATGCTTTCACACTTTAGAGAAGAATTTGACGCACATGTAATTAATAAACGTTGCCCTACCGGTAAATGTAGTGCTTTAAGCACTCCGCATGTAATAGAAGAAAAATGTAAAGGTTGCGGATTGTGTATTAAAGTTTGTCCGGTTGGTGCTATTACCGGTGAAAGAAAACAAGCTCACGTAATTAATGAAGAATTATGTACCGGTTGTGGTATTTGTCCTAAACGATGTCCA
>DAINPX010000023.1:0-16443 GCA_036743235.1 Melioribacteraceae bacterium | reverse complement strand
AATTTTTATTGAACAAAACAAGCTATTTTTTAATAATTTTTTAAGTATTTAAAAGAACGGATGTAACATTTACATGTAAAAATAACATTTAATGTAAAATCGTAATCTGAAAATCACGAGGTAATATCTTTATTTTTACCGATACCGAGTCTCCGGCGGTAACTTCTTCGTTTCCTATTGCAGTAACTTCTACAAAACTTAATGGTTGGCTAATATCTGTAATTTCAAATCTACCGTTTGCGTTTATTTGTAATTCCGAGGGAATACTCCACCCCGAAAAACTCCGTCCTCCTCCTCCCATTGCAGCAGGACGGCTATAATACTGCTGAGCTAAGCCCGATAAGTTAACGCAATCCGTTATAAGATTATCGCGTTTAGTCTCTACTGCGTGACTTCTAAACATATTTATGCCAAGCAATATAGCTACGCCAACTACTAAAACTGCTAATAATATTAATAAAAGTTGTTGCTGTCCCACTAGCGGACTCCAATTTTTCCTTTATTATATGCAAAAATTAAACCAACTAATTTTACGGTTAAAGGTTAAGTTTTTAAGGTTTAATAATTGTGATGTTTATATATTGAGTGATAAAAAAAATGCCTAACCCGTTTTCCGGGTCAGGCACTCTATTTTTATATCACTAAATACTATTTATTTTTTTTCGGAATCACTTATTTTATTTACTTCAACTTCCAATAAATCGACCAACTGATCAAACTGTTTTGTAACCGCAATATACGGAGCTTTGGTAGTTAAATCTACACCTGCTTTTTTTAACTGCTCCATAGGATAGTCGTTTCCGCCGGATTTTAGTAAGTCAAAATATTTTTGAATAGCCGATTCCTTTTCTTTTCCTTGTAACTTCATAATATTATCATAAATTTGTGCAGAAGATGCAAAACATGTTGCATATTGATAAACATAAAACGGAACTGAATAAAAATGGGATATTCTTGCCCAAACGGAATTAAATAATTCGTCTTCGGTAACTGCCGGTCCGTTATATACCTTATATAAATCTTCCATTAACTTATTTAAAACAGAAGCGGTAATCGGTTGACCGGTTTCAACAAGTTTGTGTACTTGAAGTTCAAAATCCGCTAATTGCGATTGGAAATAAAAAGTACCGCTTATATTTGCTATTGCTTGCATTATTAAAGCAGCACGTTCTTTTGGGTCGGTTGTATTTTTTAACATATAATCTAACAGTAGTCGTTCGTTAAAAGTTGAAGCAACTTCGGCTACAAACAAAGTATAACCCGATGTAGCATATGGCTGAGTTTCCTCTGCAAGCATTGTATGAATAGTATGCCCTATTTCATGTGCTAAAGTAAAAACATAATCCATTGTTTCATTATAATTAAGCAGCATAAAAGGATGAACTGAATAAGTACTGCCCGAATAAGCACCGGGGCGTTTTCCTGCATTTTCAAATACGTCTATCCAACCTGATTTTAAGGCTTTTTCAACTCGTGCCTGATAATCTTTGCCTAAAGGTTCAACCGAAGCCAAAACAAGTTTTTTTGCTTCTTCGTATGGGTATGTTTTAGAAAATTTAACTAAAGGTAACGAGCCATCATAACTATGATACTCTTTCAAACCTAATACTTTTGCTCTTAATTTATAATATTTATGTAACGGCGTTACGTTCTCTTTTGCGGCATTAATTAAATTTTCATAAACTGCAACAGGAATATTGTTATTATCTAAATTTGCTTCCAAACAAGATTTATAATCTCTTGCTTGTGCATAAGCCCAATTGCGTTGACAAATTGCATTATATATAGATGCATATGTATTTTCGTTTTGTTTATAAGTATTGTAATGTGCTTCAAAAATTTTCTTTCTGTCTTCTTGATTCCAGTTTGTTCTCAAAATCTTACTGTAATTCCCGCTTGTAGCTTTTATATCCACACCATCCGAAAGTTGAATTGTAGGATAGTTGATATCTGAAGTTGATAACGCAGTATAAGTAGCTTGTGCAGTAGAGCCAAAACGACTAAAATAAGTTAATAGTTTCTCTTTATCTTCCGATAATACATGTTTTTGCTGACGGAATAAATCTTCAATGCCAAATCTATATTTTTCCAATTCATTTTTTTGTGAAATCCACTTTTCAATTTTTTCGTATGGAATTAACAACATTTCGGGGTTAATCCATGCTGTAGAAGTTCCAAACTTAGAAAACAGAGCTTGTATTTGTTGAATTTTTGCCGCAACCTCCTGATCCCTTGTATTTACATCGTAATGCATTGAAGCATAACGATATACTTTACCTGCAATTATTCCTAATTCATCTTGTAATTCAAATACTTTTAAAAACGAATCCGCATCCTTATTTAATGTTCCTTTTAATTTAACTATTTCATCCATTTTTACTTCAAGCTCTTTAAAAGCTTTAGCCCACTCATCCCAGTTCTTAAAAATATCCGAAAAATTCCATTTATACCGTTCCGGAATGTCTTCTCTTTTTTCAAAATATGTTTGACCGTTTAATAAACCGGTACTTGCAATAGTTGTTGCAACCAATAACAATAGTCCTAATTTTAAGTTCATTAATTTTTATCCCTATTTTATTAAAAGAAAATTATTTAAAATAATATTTAACTTTTAAGACGCCGACCTTTTTAATAAGTTCCGAAGGTACTTTTTTTTTGGATATAACAATAAAGCAGTTATTGAAAATAAGGGCTATATAAAGTTATATTTTGCACATTAAAAACATAAACACTAAGTCTTATAATTTTGGGGCTGTATCAAAAGTGATTTTCAAGCTATTTTTTATACTTGATTGTAAAAACATACCATTTTATTATTCCCCGTTTTACTATAGGGTTTTAATGTTGCATCAAGAAATTTTTGGAAATTTTATCTTTTCTTAAACAGCTTTATTTGTTTGTATTTCATCGGCATATACATAATCTAACCAATAGTTATATTTATTGTTTTTTCCGTGAATAATGTCAGAATAAACTTGTTGAAGATTAGCACAAACCGGTCCGGTTTTTCCGATACCGATTTTTCTATAGTCAATTTCGCTTAAAGCAATAACCTCTGCTGCCGTACCAGTTACAAATACTTCATCTGCAATATAAAGTTGGTCTCTACTTATTACTTCTTCAATTACCTTATAACCCATATCTTTAGCAATAGTAATTATAGTTTCTCTTGTAAATCCTTCCAAAATTCCGTTTTTAGGTGTAGTATATATAACTCCATTTCTTACTAAAAATATATTTTCTCCGGTACATTCCGATACATTTCCATAAGGGTCTAACATAATGGCTTCATCAAATCCACCGCGTAAACTTTCACTTTTTGCCAAGACAGAGTTAACATAATTACCGGCTATTTTTCCTTTTGTCATCATTATATTAGGATGATGACGCGGATAAGAAGCAACATTTGCTCTAATTCCGTTAATTAAAGCTTTTTCACCTAAATAATTTGTCCATTTCCATACGGCAATTCCCACATCAATTTTAACGCTTGTAGTAGATAAATTCCAACCGCCTTCTTTAATATAAACTAAAGGACGTATATAACATTCATCCATTTTGTTAATTCTAATAAGCTCTAAACATGCTTCGTATAATTCTTCTTTTGAATAAGGCAAACCTGATACACCTAAAATTAAGGAACTATCTTCCAATCTTTTTAAATGATCTTTTAGTCTAAAAACTGCAGGTCCATTTTCTGTTTTATAAGAACGTATTCCTTCAAAAACCGAAGTACCGTAATGTAACGAACTTGTCAAAAAATGCAATTTTGCATCCTTAAAAGGAACTATTTCTCCTTCCATCCAAATATAATCCGATTCAAATGCCATAATTTTTCTCCTATATATTTTATTTTATCATATTGTTAATTCTTGCGTATTTAAATATTCCTCCGGCTTTTACAATAGGTAATACGCTTCCAAGTTCTTTTAGATTAAATTCCTCATCGGTATCAATAACTTTTATTATATTTGTATCCGTATCCACTTCAACAACATTCCCCGTCTTAATTTTTGCGTTTAACTTATTATTGCATTCATAGGGAATAAAAAAACCACCGTCAACAGAATTTCTATAAAATATGCGAGCATACGATTCTGCAATAATCATTTTTATGCCTGCTTTATTTAAAGCAAACGGGGCATGCTCGCGCGATGATCCGCATCCAAAATTGCTTCCGGCAATAATTATTTCGTATTCAGATTTATTCCCACACTTTACAAACGGAATATTACCATAAGGCAATCCGCAAACTTCTAAAGGTACTGCAGATAATGCATATTTTCCGTAATTTTCCGATTCCTCTTTACTTGTTAAGCTATATACCAAATACTCGGCAGGTATAATTTGGTCCGTATCTACATTATCCCCTAATACAAAAACTTTTCCCTTAATAAATCTATCCATAATATTTCCTTTATTAAATAAACGAACGAGGGTCGGTAATAACACCCATTAAAGCCGAAGCTGCAACAGTTAGAGGCGAGGCTAAATAAACACTTGATTTTTTACTCCCCATTCTTCCCGGAAAGTTACGGTTTGTTGTAGATATTATAACTTCGTTTTCTTTTGCTCTTCCAAATGTATCTTCCGGACCGCCTAAGCAAGCAGCACACGAAGGACGGGTAATAAAACAGCCTGCGTTTTCAAAAATATTTATTAAATACTCTCCTGCATATTTTTCTGTTTTTAATTGCTCTAATGTACTTGTTGTAGCAGGTACTAAAAAAGTAGGCACTTTAACTATATTCCCTTTTATTATTTGGGCTGCAAATCTAAAATCAGTAATTTTACCTCCTGTACAAGAACCGATGTAACATTTTGTTAATTTTGTACCGCTAACTTCTTTTACGGTAGCTTTATTATCGGGACTGTGAGGTTTTGCAACAAGAGGTTCAATTTTAGAAACATCATATTCGTAAATTGCTTTATATTTTGCATCTGCATCGCTATAAAACAACTCGTAATTATTATTTGCTTTATCTTTTATGTAGTTTATAGTTTTTTCATCTGCGGCAATAATACCGTTCATACCACCGGATTCTATTGCCATATTTGTTAATGTCATTCTTTCTTCCATTGACAACTGCGTAACCGTATTACCGGCAAACTCCATTGCACAATATGTAGCTCCGTCTGTGGTTATATCACCTAATATTTGCAAAATCAAATCTTTTGCGGTTAAGTATTTGGGTATATTTCCGTTAAAAACAAATTTAATAGATTCCGGTACTTTTTCCCATATTTTACCGGTGCCCAATATAAAAGCGGCATCTGTATTCCCAACACCTGTTGCAAACATTCCGAATGCACCGGAAGTACAAGTGTGGCTATCCGTACCGAACAATACTTTACCGGGTAAATTATAACCTTCTTCTGCCAAAGCGATGTGGCAAACACCTTTATAATTTTCCGAATTTGGATCAAAATAGTGTTTTAGCTTATGCTCTGTTGCAAAATTTCTTACAATTTCTATATTTCTATTTGCCTGTTTATTAGTCGTAAATATATAATGATCGGGGAAAATTACAACTTTGTTTTTATCCCATATTTTTGCAGCATCACCAAATTCATTTTTCCATATTTCAATTGTAGGTGGTCCGCAAACATCATGAGTCATTAATACATCTACATTAAGCCAAATATTTTCACCCGGAGTAACAAACTTTTTACCGGATGATTTTGCCAATATTTTTTCTGTAATTGTCATTCCCATTTATCACCTATACTACAACTTTAATTTCTTCTGTATCATTAACATTTTGTTCTGTTTTGTACTTTTCTAACTGGTTTATTGCATTAACATAAGCTTTGGCACTTGCTTCAATAACGTCTGTGGAAACCCCTCTACCCGTAAACGATTTTTCATCAAATCTTAACCTTACTATTACTTCTCCCATCGCATCTCTTCCGCCTGTTACAGACCTTACTTGATAAGATTCAACACGTGTTTCGATATTAAGTGCTCGGTTTATTGCATTAAATATCGCATCAACCGTACCGTCTCCCGTTGCCGAATCGGAATAAGTTTTTGAATGGTTTTTTATTGATACGGTTGCAGTTGGTATTGAATTGGTACCGCTATTAATATTTAAATAATCAAGGGTAAATAATTCATCATATTTTGAATATTTATCCCCCATCATACTTCTTAAATCTTCATCATACACTTCTTTCTTTTTATCTGCAAGTACAATAAACTCTTCATATACTTTTTGTAATTCGTATTCATTTATATCATATCCCAATTCGCAAAGTCTAACTTTTAAACCATGCCTACCGCTATGACGTCCTAAAACTATTTTTGTTTTCTGAACACCGACATCTTCGGGTTTCATTATTTCGTAAGTTTCTCTATTTTTTAACATCCCGTCTTGATGAATTCCCGATTCGTGAGCAAATGCATTTTCACCTACAATTGCTTTATTAGGCTGAACAATAATTCCCGAAAAAGAAGAAACCATTTTGCTTGTGTTATAAATTTCTTTAGTATTTATATTTGTTGAAAAATTAAAAATATCTTTTCTTACATTAATAGCCATAACAACTTCTTCCAAAGCCGCATTACCTGCACGTTCGCCAATTCCGTTAATAGTACATTCAATTTGTCTTGCACCATTAATTATTCCCGCTAATGAGTTGCAAACCGCTAACCCCAAATCGTTATGACAGTGTACGCTAATTATTGCTTTATCAATATTTTGCACTCTTCTTTTCAATTCGGCAATCTTTTTTCCAAATTCTTCGGGCATAGTATAACCGGTAGTATCGGGAATATTAACCGTAGTTGCCCCCGCTTTAATGGCAGCTTCAATAACTTCAGATAAATAAACAATATCGGTTCTTCCGGCATCCTCTGCCGAAAATTCAATATCATCACAAAGTGTTTTGGCATATGCGACCATATCGTAAGACATTTGTAAAACCGTTTTACGCTTTTCGTCTAAAGTCAATCCGTATCGTTCACTTCCAAATTTTCCCATAATATGATAGTCTGACGTACTGGAAAAAGTATGAATTCTTTTTTTCTTTGCATTTTTTACCGCCTCGTAAGCCGATTTAATATCTTGTTCTTTAGCTCGCGATAATGCTGCAACAACAATACTTACTTCATCAGATATCCTTTTAACCGCATCAAACTGTGCGGGAGAAGATATCGGAAATCCGGCTTCAATAACATCAACACCAAGTTTTTCAAGCTGTTTTGCAATTTCTACTTTCTCATACACATTTAACGAAGCCCCGGGCGATTGTTCTCCATCCCTTAATGTAGTATCAAAAATTATTATTCTTTCCGACATCATTTATCCTGTTATTATTAATTTGCAATTATTGTATCATATATTAATTCTGCCATTTCGGAGGTACTTACCAATTTAGTGTTTTCAGTAAAAACATCCTTTGTTCTATACCCTTTTTCCAAAACATTTTCGATACTTGTCTCAATTAAATTATAAGCATTATCCATATTAAACGAATATTTAAACATCATTGCAACCGATAAAATTGTACCAATAGGATTTGCAATATTTTTACCCGCAATATCGGGGGCACTTCCGTGTATCGGTTCATATAATGAATATTTATTACCCATGCTTGCCGAAGGTAACATTCCTAAACTCCCTGTAATAATTCCTGCAATATCGCTTAATATATCCCCAAACAAATTAGACGTTACAATTACGTCAAATTGTTTTGGATTTTTAACAATTTGCATTGCGGCATTATCTACATACATATCACTTAGGGTTATTTCTTTAAATTCATTAGACTTTTTATGAATTATTTTTCTCCAAAATTTTGATACTTCCAGTACATTTGCTTTATCTACCGATACCAATTGTTTCTTACGTTTTTTTGCAATATTAAAAGCAACTTCTGCAATTCTTTCCACTTCATAATTGTAATAAACCATTGTATTATAAGCTTTATCCGTTTCTTCTAATCTTGGCAATCCAAAATAAATTCCCCCTGTAAGTTCTCGCACTACAATAAAATCGGCATCTTTAACAACTTCGTTTTTTAATGATGATGAATTGATTAAACTATTAAAAACTTTTGCGGGACGTATATTGGCAAACAAATCCAATTCCTTACGTAAATTTAATAATCCTTTTTCGGGTCTTATATCTGCCTGCAAATTATCCCACTTGTAACCGCCAACCGCCCCAAGTAAAACGGCATCGGCATCTTTACAAGCCAATAACGTTTCTTGGGTTAACGGTTCGCCGTACATATCAATCGAATTTCCGCCAAAACTTTTCTCAATTATATTAATTTTTGTATTAAATACTTTACATACCGCATTTAATACTTTAATAGCTGCATCTGTTATTTCTTTACCTATTCCGTCTCCAGGTAAAAGAACTACATTGTAGCTCATACACCTACCTCTTCTTTAGGGTTTTTCTTTTTTAACCAAGACATCATAGAACGCAATTTTGAGCCTACAGTTTCAATTATGTGTTCTTTATTTTCTTTTCGTAATTCTTCCATTTTGGGTAAACCTTTTTCGTTTTCTTCTTTCCATTCGTTTGCAAATGACCCGTCTTGAATTTCTGTTAATATTTTTTTCATTTCTTTTTTCGTTTCTGCAGTAATAATTCTGCTTCCTCTTGTCATTCCACCGTACTCGGCAGTATCGCTAACCGAGTAGTTCATTCTGCTTAAACCACCTTCATAATATAAATCAACAATAAGTTTTAATTCATGCATACATTCGTAATATGCCAATTCCGGAGGATATCCTGCTTCGGTTAATACTTCAAATCCGGCTTTAATTAATTGAGCCGAGCCACCGCATAATACGGCTTGTTCGCCAAACAAATCGGTTTCGGTTTCGTCTTTAAATGTAGTTTCAATTACTCCGGCTTTAGTTCCGCCTATACCATGTGCCCACGCCAAAGCCAACTGTTTTGCATCTCCGGTAAAATCCTGATAAACCGCAATTAAACAGGGAACTCCCGTATTTTCCAGATAAGTGCGTCTTACCAAGTGCCCCGGACTTTTAGGAGCAATCATTATTACGTTAACATTATCGGAAGGTACAATCCATTTATAATGAATGTTAAACCCGTGTGCAAAAACCAAAGTTTTTCCTTCTGTTAAATGCTGTTTAATGGATTCGTCATAAACTTTCTTTTGATGTTGGTCTGGTAACAATACCATAATAACATCCGCCCATTTGCTTGCTTCTTCCACATCTTTAACTTGCAAACCGGCAGCTTCTGCTTTTTGCCAAGATGTACTTGTTGGTCTTAATCCGACACATACATTTAAACCGCTTTCTTTTAAATTAAGAGAATGTGCATGTCCTTGACTACCAAATCCTAATACAGCAATCTTTTTATCCTTTAAATAATCTAACGATGCGTCATTTTCATAATATACTTTCATACTAAAACCTCTTTTTAATTTGATGGATATTCTTTTTTATTAAATTTCATTTGCTCACCTCGAGGTAATGCAACTGTTCCGCTTCTTGCAAGCTCTTTTATTCCAAAAGGGTGAAGTACATTTAACAATGCATCTATTTTTGCAGGCGGACCGGTAACTTCCATAATTACCGATTTATTATTTATGTCAACTATATTTCCTCTAAAAATATCACAAACGTTTTTAATTTCTTCCAACGAACGTTTTTTATAATCTACTTTTATTAAAGCCAATTCTCTTTCAATATGATTTATTTCGGTTAAATCTATCACTTTAATAGTATCAATTAATCTGTTTAATTGTTTTACAACTTGGTCAATAATTTGACTATCCCCTTCGGTTACTATAGTCATTCTGCTAATTTCCGAAATTTCGGTTTCACCAATAGAAATACTGCGAATATTAAAACCTTTTCCGCTAAACATTGTCGCTACTCTATCAAAAGCACCAAAGTGATTTTCAACCAATACCGATATTATATGCTCCATATTAAAGTAAATTCTCCGGATTTAGTTGTTTTAATAACATTTCGCTGTTAGAAGCACCGGCAGGTACCATAGGAAATACCATATCGTCTTTAACAACCTTAAATTCAAGTAAAACCGGTCTATCGTTAACCGAAAAAGCCCATTCCAACATTTTTCTTACCTCTTTGGGATTATCGGTTGAGTACGATTCCAATCCAAAGGCTTCACCTAATTTTACGAAATCCGGATTACTATCGCCTAAATCGGTAAAACTATATTTTTCATGGTGAAATAATTCCTGCCATTGGCGAACCATACCTAAAAAACTATTATTAATAATTATAAATTTTATAGGTAATTTATTTGCAACGGCTGTTGTTAATTCTTGCATATTCATTTGAAATCCGCCGTCACCATTTATTGAAACTACAGGTCTTTTGGTGTTTTTTAAAGCAATACATGCACCAATAGCAGCCGGAACGCTAAAACCCATTGTACCAAGGCCGCCGGAAGTGATAAGTGAACGAGTATAATTAAATTTAAAAAACTGAGCTGCCCACATTTGGTGTTGACCAACATCGGGTACAATTACGGCATCTCCTTTTGTTAAATCCGAAATTTGTTCAATAACATATTCGGTATGCAATCTACCGTCATTATCTTCATAAACCATCGGACATTCATCTTTCCATTTATAAATTTGATTCCACCATTCGTCTAATTCGGGCTTGTTATTCATCTCTACCATAAGTTCGGCAATAATATGTTTAACATCACCAACAATAGGTAAATCTACAACAACATTTTTATCAATTGCTGCGGGGTCAATATCAACTTGAATTTTGAATGCATTTTTGGCAAAAGTTTCAACTTTTCCGGTAACTCTATCATCAAATCTTGCCCCTAAAGCTACCAACACATCACAGTTTTGAACAGCCAAATTAGCATAATAAGTGCCGTGCATTCCCAACATACCCAAACTTTGTTCATCTGACGAAGGAAATGCACCTAATCCTTGTAAGGTAGTAGTTACAGGCAAATTATATGTTTTTGCAAATAAGGTTAATTCCTCGTTCCCTCCACTCATTATTACGCCGCCGCCAACATACAATACCGGTCTTTTTGCTTTACTTATTATTTCAGCAGCTTTTTTTATTTGATAAGAGTGCCCTCTGTAAGTCGGCTTATATCCTCTAATTTCAACTGTTGAAGGATATTCAAACATACATTCAGCACTTTGTACATCTTTGGGAATTGCAACAACAACCGGACCGGGTCTTCCTGAAGCAGCAATAAAAAAAGCTTTACGGATTGTTGGAGCAAGCTCTTCAACTTTTCTTACTAAAAAATTGTGTTTTGTTATAGGTCTGGTTATTCCTACAATATCGGCTTCTTGAAAAGCATCGTTACCAATTAGATGTGATGCAACCTGACCCGAAAAAACTACTAACGGTACTGAATCCATAAATGCATCGGCAATTCCCGTAATTGTGTTTGTTGCACCCGGTCCCGAAGTTACCAACACAACTCCAACTTTTCCGGTTGCCTTTGCATAACCTTCCGCCATATGTGTTGCCCCTTGCTCGTGGCGAACCAAAACATGATTTAAGAAGTTTACATCATACAATTTTTCGTATATTTTTATTATAGACCCTCCGGGATATCCAAAAATTGTATCAACTTTTTCGGCTTTAAGGCATTCAAAAAATATTTCTGCACCGTTCAGTTTTTTCTTTTCCATTTGTTTTCCCTTAAGTTTAATTTTTTAATTGATAACTGCACCAAAGTTGGCAGATTTAACCATTTTAGCATATCTGCTTAAATATCCCTTTGTAACTTTTGGCTTAAATTCAGGTAAGTCTAAAAGCCTATTATTTATCTCTTCATCACTCAAATCAACACTTAGTTTTTTATTTGGAATATCGATAATAATTATATCCCCATTTTTTAATGCTGCAATAGGTCCTTTGGAAGCTGCTTCGGGACTAATATGACCAATGCACGCTCCTCTTGTACCCCCTGAAAATCTTCCGTCTGTAATTAATACTACTTTTTCGCCTAATCCCATTCCCATTATTGCCGAAGTTGGGCTTAACATTTCTGGCATACCGGGACCTCCTGCCGGTCCTTCGTAACGTATTACAATTACATCCCCTTCTTTTACTTCATTATTTAATATTCCCGCTAAAGCTTCTTCTTGACTTTCATAAATTAATGCTGGGCCTTTATGAACCATCATATTAGGGGTTACCGCTCCGGTTTTTACAACTGCACCATCAGGAGCTAAATTTCCGAATAATATTACAAGTCCCCCTTTTACGGAATAAGGCTTATCAATCGGCTTTATTACATTATAATCTTTTACATTACAATTGTTAATATTTTCACCCAAAGTTTTACCTGTTACAGTTAAACAATTTAAGGTTAATGCTCCTTCTTTTTTGCTTAATTCGTTTAATATTGCAGTTACACCCCCCGCTTTGTCAACATCTTCCATATGTATTAATTGTGTTGCAGGACTTACTTTGCATAAATACGGCACTCTATCGGCAATTACATTTAATTCATGCATATCATATTCAAAACCCATTTCAATAGCAATTGCCAATGTGTGCAAAATTGTATTTGTGCTTCCGCCCATTGCCATATCTAAAGCAAAAGCATTGTTTATAGAATTACGAGTAATAATATCGCTTGGTTTTATATCTTTTTTTACTAATTCTAATATTTGTTTTCCTGCTTGCTTAACCAATTCTTTTCTCTTAGGATCTATTGCCAATATTGTTCCGTTTCCGGGTAAAGCCATACCTAAAGCTTCACATAAACAGTTCATACTGTTTGCTGTAAACATCCCGGCACAACTTCCGCAAGTCGGACAGCTAAAGTTCTCTATTTCTTTTAACTTTTCGGCATTTATTTCGCCTTTGTTATATTTCCCTACCCCCTCAAAAACACTTATCAAATCAACTTTATCACCATTTGGTAAACGACCTGATTTCATTGGACCACCTGAGATAAATATAGTAGGAACATTAATACGTGCTGCTGCCATTAACATTCCGGGCACAATTTTATCACAATTTGTTATACAAACCAAACCGTCAAATCTATGTGCCTCAACTACTGTTTCAACACTATCGGCAATCAATTCTCTACTGGCAAGCGAGTACCTCATTCCTAAATGCCCCATTGCTATACCATCATCCACACCTATAGTATTAAATTCAAACGGAACTCCTCCGGCTTCTCTTATTGCTTCTTTTACTAATTTTCCAAAATCGGATAGATGCACATGCCCCGGTATAATATCAATATAAGAATTGCATACGCCAATAAAAGGTTTTTCAAAATCGGAATCGGATTTTATTACACCTGTTGCTTTTAATAAACTTCGGTGTGGAGCTTTTTCAAATCCTTTTTTAATTAAATCGGAACGCATATTTCCTCTGAATTTTTATAAAAAAAATTCAGATAAAACATCTAAGGGTCTTAGTCAATCCCTAAGAGTTTTAATATACTATAATTTTTTGGTTTGTTTTTATTTAGGGATTGACTTTTATTTTAGCGAATAATAATTAGCCCTAGTAGGTTGACCACTAGAATAATAATATTGCTAATAATAATAATCCCTGAAATGATTATATCTGAATAGTTAACTACTGCTAAATAAAAAACACTACTCTCCCTTCCGGTATATGTTACCGAAGAAATTAGTTTGGCGATATTTAATGTAGTGTTTTTCATAATTTGTACGTACTAAAATAAACAATATTATGGGCTTGTCAAGTTATTTTTGCATAAATATTCACAAAACTACATATTTGTGCGGTTTCTTTTACACCTCTTTTTTATGTGGATGTTAAAATGAACTAATTTACTTCGCTTTTTACTTGTAATATTAAATAATATTACCTAATTTTGTAATAATAAGACTTGAAAGGTTATTTTATACTATAAAATATTTATCATTATGAATAATATATTAAAATCATTTTTATTCGTTTTAATGACGTTTGTTTTAATTGCAGGTTTATCATTCCCTATAGTTGAAGGGAAACCGGAACACTGGTATCAATTTCCCATTATTCCCGGATTGGAGGAAAAAGCCAAAATTATATTTTTTCATGTGCCTACTGCTTGGCTTGCTGTAATTGCCTTTTTCATGTCTATGTTTTATGGAGTAAAATATTTACGTAGCGAGAATTTGGATTACGATATTAAATCGTTTACTTCGATGCAATTGGGCATGGTATTTTGCATATTGGCAACCGTTACAGGAAGTATTTGGGCTAAATTTACTTGGGGTGCATTTTGGCATTGGGATCCAAGAGAAACAAGTATATTTATTTTATTACTTATTTACGGGTCATTGTTTGCTTTACGTAGTGCAATAGAAAACGAAGATAAAAAAGCAAGATTAAGTGCCGTTTATAGTATATTTGCATTTTTAACCGTGCCTTTTTTTATTTTTATTATGCCAAGAATTATGGAAGGCTTGCACCCCGGTAGTGCAAACGACGATAGTAGTGGACCTGTAGTAAATTTTCATATGGATAAAAACATGTATTTTATTTTTATTTTATCCTTAATTGCTTTTACTTTATTATATTATTGGATGTTTAGAGTAGGTTATAAATCGTTATTGTTAAAAGAAAAATTAAATAAAAAATTTATATCGGAGTAACATGGATAGTTTATTTTCGTTTGCCGAAAAAAATTCAATTTTCATAGTACTTTTTATTGTGCTTACTATTTGGTTGGGAATTTTTATTTCATTATTCAATATTGAAAGACGCTTAAAAAAAATTGAGAGTGAATTAACGAGAGAGGAAAAACAAGATGAAGAATAAATATTTATTCGGAGGAGTAATTATTGTAGTTTTCTTTTTCATTATGGGTGTTTTGTTTACTCAAACGGATATTAAATACGAAAACGACTTTAGTAAAATAACAAAGTCTAAAAACACCATAAAAGCGACCGGGGCGTGGGTTAAAAGTAAAAACTTTGAAGTAGATAAAACGAATAACATATTTTCTTTTTATTTGGTTGATAATTTTGGAAAAGAGATTAAAGTTGTGTATAACGGTACAATACCCAATAACTTTGAATCCTGCACAAGTGTTGTAGTTACCGGCAAATATAAAAACGGGCAATTTGTGGCAACAGATATTTTAACAAAATGCCCTTCAAAATACGAAAGTCAGATGCCCGATAAACAATCTTAATTAAGTTAAGTAAGGATAATTAATGGTAGGAAACATATTTTTAACTCTTGCATTGCTTGCCTCAATTTTTTCTTCAGTAATGTATTATTTTACATTAAAAGGTTATACAAATACAATAAACAAGGCTCGTATCGGTTATCATTTAATGAGTATTATGGTAATTGCAGCTTCTATCCTTCTGTTTTATGCTATATTAACTCATCAATATCAATTTAAATATGTTTTTGAGTATAGCAATAGTGATTTACCGATAGGACTTCTAATTTCCACGTTTTATGCCGGGCAAGAAGGAAGTTTTTTACTATGGGGCTTGTTTTCTGCTATTATCGGTTTAATTTTATTAGACTATACTTCAAAAAGAGGCGATTTGGAGCAACGAGTAATGTTGGTTTATTCGCTAATAAACGTAATGTTATTAATAATGTTAAGCCCATTACTAAAGAGCCCTTTTGCTTACATCTGGCAAGAAGGTGCATATATAGATATAAAAAGCATAAACCCAAATTTTCTTAATTTACCTTTTATAGGTAATTTTATATTTCAAGACCAAGCCGGACAAAAGCAATTTTTTCAAATTAATTCCAATTCTTATGCTTTATTACTAAATAACGGTATTTCAATTAACAATTTTATTATTTACGGAAAAGGATTAAATCCTTTATTACAAAACTTTTGGATGCAAATTCATCCGCCGATGTTGTTTATTGGTTTTGCAATGGCTGCCGTTCCATATTCATTTGCAATTGCGGCTTTAATTAAAAACGAATATAACGACTGGATTAAACAATCTTTTCCTTGGGTTTTATTTGGTCACATGATTTTAGGATTGGCAATTATGTTAGGCGGTTATTGGGCTTACGGCGTTTTAGGATGGGGTGGATATTGGGGATGGGACCCAGTAGAAAATTCATCGCTTGTTCCTTGGTTAATTGGGGTTGCTTCAATTCATACATTTATTGTTCAAAAAAGAACTCAAGAACAATATAACGGTAAAGGTAGATTTGTAAAAACTAATTTAATCCTTTCAATTTTAACTTTTGCATTAGTGATTTATTCCACATTTTTAACAAGAAGCGGAGTCTTAAGTGATGCATCCGTTCACTCCTTTGTTGCCCCAGGTAGAATAGTATTTTTGTTTTTATTAATAAACGTAATTTTATTTGCAGTTATTGGAATAGGGGCAGTTGCCTATAGATGGAAATATTTAAATGAAAACTTTAACTTTGAAGAGAATATTTTATCGCGTGAACTTGCTTTATTTACCGGAGCTGCAACTTTAATTACAAGCGGTTTAATTATTATATTCGGTACATCA
>DAINPX010000022.1:0-16506 GCA_036743235.1 Melioribacteraceae bacterium | reverse complement strand
ATTATAGAAACAAACTCTTCAGTTATTGATAAATAAATGATAAACGAAACTTTACTACAACGATTGGAATTCCAAAAAGTAATGGAATATCATCGCAAGTACTTGAATACCGAAAATGGACTTGTTTTATTATTAAACTCATTTCCTTTAAGTAATTTAGAACAAATCAAAAAAGAAGGGAAATTTGTTGATGAAGCAAAAGAAGTATTAATTAATAATGAGATTCCACCTATTTATCATCTCCCAATTTTAGATGAAGTAATTTCCAAAACAAATATAGAAGGGAGCAGACTATTAGTAGAACAAATATATAGTATTTTGAAATTATTGGAAATATCACGTAATTTAATTGTGTTTTTTAAGAATAAAGATGACTGCGAATTTTTAAAATCTTCTTTTGAAGATAAATTATATTCAAACAAAAACCTCGAAAACGAAATCAGAAGCATTTTTACTGAAACCGGTGAAATTAACGATAACGCCAGCAAGAAATTACGCGAAATTAGAAATGAAATAAGAGAGAAAAACTTTACTCTTCAAAAAGTAATTAATAGAATATTAAAGCAGCTTAAAGAAAACTCGTACGTTCAAGGAGATTATGTAACATTAAATGAAGGAAGAGTTGTATTACCGGTAAAAGCCGAACATAAAAGGCATGTTAAAGGATTTATTCATTCCGAGTCTGCTACTGGACAAACAGTATATATAGAACCTGCTGAAACCCTTGATTTAAATAACGAGATCCTTTCTCTATCATTTGCTGAAAAGAGAGAAATTGATAGGATATTGGAAGTAATAACTAACAAACTCTCCGAAGTTTCGCATGAATTAAAAAGTGTTTTATATGTTATTGCAAAGCTTGATTTGATATTTGCAAAGGCAAAATACTCATTAGATATAAATGGAAGTTTTCCGACAATAGATAACAATAAAAGTTTTGAATTAATTAATGCTCGACACCCAATTTTATTAAAAAAATTTGGAATTGATAAAACTATACCTCTTAACTTTAAAATTAAAGATAATATAGTTACATTAATTACAGGTCCTAATGCAGGTGGAAAAACTGTTGTATTAAAAACATTGGGTTTAAATTTACTATTAGTGTATAGCGGATTTCATATTCCGATACATCCCGATTCAAATTTTCATATTTTTGATGATATATTTATTGATATTGGTGACGAGCAATCAATTGAAAGTAGTTTAAGTACATTTAGCTCACATCTTTCAAATTATAAATACATATTAGATTATGCCACAAACAACTCATTTGTTCTGATTGATGAAATAGGTACAGGTACAGACCCCGAGGAGGGAGGAGCAATAGCTGCTTCAATATTAAATATTTTAAAACAAAGAGGGACCAAAACTTTAGCGACAACTCATCTTGGCAAATTAAAAATAATGGCTAATGATACAGAGGGTTTTCAAAATGCAAGTATGGAATATGACCTAATAAATTTAGTCCCGACATATAAATTTAGACAAGGTATTCCGGGGTCATCTTACGCTTTTGAAGTTGCCGAGCGAATTGGATTTGATAAAAATTTTATTTCTCAATCAAAAATCTATTTAGACTCGGATAAAATTAACGTCGAAAAATTTTTAGTTGAACTTGAAGAAAAGACAATAAATCTTAATAATAAATTAAAACAAGCAGAAATTGAAAACACTAAACTGAAAGGGTTAACACAACTTTATCAACAAAAAATTACGCAATTAGATAAAGAAAAAAAAGAAATAATAAATAGTGCCAAAACCGAAGCCACATTAATTTTAAAAAATGTTAACAGTCAAATAGAAAAAACTATTAAAAATATAAAAGAATCTTCTGCAAATAATTTGATTATAAAAAAAGAAAAACAAGAAATTGAGAGATTAAAAATAAATTTAAAAATTTCAAAAGAAGAAGTAAAAGAAATTGAACTAAATTTTGAAATTGGTGATTATGTTAGAATAAAAAATACTGATGCTATCGGCATAATTGATTCGATTCTTGATGAAAAGAACCTAATGGTATTAATTGGATCAATAAAAATGAAGGTTAAAAATACGGATATTGAGTTATCTTCAAAGAGTGCTTTAAAAAACGAATTAAAAAACAATTTAAAAATTACTGCCAACTATGCCAATTACACACTTGATATTAGAGGTGAACGAACCGGCGAAATTGCCAATAAATTAATTAAATTTTTAGACAATAGTTTTACTTCGGGATTAGAAAGAGTAGAGATTTTACACGGCAAAGGTACAGGAGCATTAAAAAAAGTGGTTTGGGATATATTAAAAGAACACGACTGTGTGAATAAATATTATTACGCATCAATTGAAAGCGGAGGGGAGGGAATAACCATTGTTGAATTAAAATAGGTAACTATGATACAAAAAATTATTATTGCAAATAGAGGAGAAATTGCAGTAAGAATTATAAAAGCCTGCAGAGAATTAAAAATAACTTCCATCGCAATTTATACAGATGCCGATAAAAATTCATTACATGTAAGACAAGCCGACCAAGCATATTACATTGGCGAAAACGAAGCCTCAAAATCTTACCTTAACTATAAAAAAATAATTGACCTTGCAAAAGAAATAGGCGCAGATGCTATACATCCCGGATACGGATTTCTATCCGAAAACGCTGAGTTTATTGCCGAAGTTGAAAATTCCGGCATTATTTTTATTGGACCATCTTCTGAATCTGTAAAAATGATGGGATCCAAAACCGCAGCAAGAAATTTAATGAGTGTAAGCGGTGTACCGATTGTACCAGGAACAATAAAACCGATAGATAATATGGAAGAAGCCAAAGTTATTGCAGAAGAGATTGGATATCCCGTTATGTTAAAGGCTTCTGCCGGAGGGGGAGGAAAAGGGATGAGAAAGGTTGAAAACGAGGAAATGTTTGAAGAATTCTTTAAACTAGCTTCCAGCGAAGCACTAAAATCATTTGGAGATGCATCTGTTTACATTGAAAAATTTATAGAAAATCCAAAACATATCGAAGTACAAATAATTGCCGATAAATATGGCAATTATGTACATTTGTATGAAAGAGATTGTTCAATACAACGAAGACATCAAAAAATTGTTGAAGAGGCTCCATCTTCATTTATTGATGAAGAAACAAGAAATAAATTAACAAAAGCAGCAATTTTAGCAGCCAAAGCTTGTGGTTATTATAATGCAGGTACAATTGAGTTTTTAATGGATAAAGGTAAAAACTTTTATTTTTTAGAAATGAATACTCGACTACAAGTAGAACATCCTGTAACCGAAATGATTACCGGAATTGACTTAGTTAAGGAACAAATTAGAGTTGCTTCTAATTTACCGTTATCATTTAAACAAGAAGATTTAATAATATTTGGACATGCAATAGAAGCAAGAGTATATGCCGAAGATGTTGATTCAAATTTCGCTCCTTCAATTGGTAAAATAATACATCATAAATTACCAAGTGGTATTGGAGTTAGGGTAGATAGAGGAATTGACTTATTAACCGAGGTATCGCGTTATTATGATCCAATGTTAGCCAAAGTAATCAGTTGGGGAAGAACCCGAACCGAAGCAATTGAAAGGCTAATCAGAGCTTTAGGCGAATATCAAATTGCTGGAGTAATAACAAACATACATGCTTTAAAATGGATATTAAATAATTCATCATTTATTGAAGGGAATTTTACTATTAATTTTATTGAAGAAGAATTTTTAACTAAAATTCCGATAAAATGGAAAGAATTTGACAATATGAAATACTCCGATGTTGCTTCAATAATATCAGTAATTCTTAAAAATAATGAAAACGAATTAAAACCTAAACAAATAGAATGTACTCCAAATAATAAATGGAGAAATAGTGAAAATGAATGATTATGTTGTAACATTAGATGATAAAAAAGTTAATATAACTATTATTGATAACTCTACTTTAAAGATTGAGGGAAGTTTAGTTAAATACGAAATATCGAAAGTAAGTGATTTTTTGTATTTATTAAATATCGATAATAAAGTTTATTCTATTACAACTAACCGATTAAATTCAGAAAAATACTCGGTATTAATAGATGGACATTATTATGAACCCCTTGTTAGAACACAATTAATGGAAAAAGCAACCGAGTTTCTTTCATTGAAAGAAAAACAAGTTCATCATCTATTATTTAAAGCACCAATGCCGGGTTTAATTATTAAATTAAAGAAAGCGATTGGAGAAAGAGTTGAATTAGGTGAATCTCTATTGGTTCTTGAAGCTATGAAAATGGAAAATGATTTAAAGAGCCCTGCTTCGGGAATAATTAAAGAAGTATTTGTTTTAGAAAACACGCCTGTCGAAAAGGATCAAAAAATTCTTTTAATTGAATAATGAATTTTTTCTTTGGTTTATTCATATTTTTGTACGATATTTGTCAGTTATTTTTTAAATTAATCGGAGGAATAATATGCGAAAGAGTTTACTTTCGGGAATGATGTTAATTTTATTATCGGCAAATTTATTTGCAAGCGGTTTTCAAATAAACGAAAACGGTGCCAGAGCTATGGGAATGGCAAATGCATTCACAGGATTGGCAAATGATGCTTCAGCAGTATTTTTTAATCCTGCTGGAATGACTCAACTAAAAGGAACAAATTTTTCTGCCGGTGTATCTCTAATTGCACCAATGACAAAATTTACTGGTCCTAACCAAGCAAAAGACGAATATAAACTTAAAAGTAACGTCTTCACTCCTTTTACACTGT
Source organism: Melioribacteraceae bacterium (assembly GCA_036743235.1). GTDB lineage: Bacteria > Bacteroidota > Ignavibacteria > Ignavibacteriales > Melioribacteraceae > JAEXOD01. Next base: position 11,763 of record DAINPX010000022.1, on the reverse strand, counting down.
ACATAAGCCATCAATTAACCGATGATATTTTTGTCGGTTTAAGTGTAAATAACCCTTATGGATTAGGAACAGAGTGGAACAGTGATTGGGCTGGTAGATATTTAGCAGTTGATACAGAAATTAGAACGTTTAATTTTCAACCAACAATAGCTTATAAATTTAACGAACACTTTTCTATAGGCTTTGGCTTTAGCATTGCATATGGTGATGTAAAAATTAAAAAGAATTTACCATTAGCTGATCCTTTTACCGGGGCAGTAAGTCCTGATGCTTCTTCACTATTGGAAGGAGACGGTACATCGTTTGGTTTTAACATCGGCTTTTTATGGAAACCAATTGATGAATTTTCGCTTGGCGTAGATTATAGAAGTAAAAACAAATATACGTTTGAAGGAACTGCAACAACGAATCCTCCTACATTTACTATTACACATCCTTTAGCAGGACCAATACCTGTTAAATTACCTTACGGTAATGTTGAAGCTCCATTAACAACACCGGAAAACTTAGTTATAGGACTTGCATATAAACCAAACAAGACTTTAACAATAGCAGCCGATTTTCAGTATGTCGGTTGGAAAAGTTATGATAAATTAGAAGTTACTTTTAAAGATTATGTAGTTAATACATCAACAGGTAGCAAGGTTTCTTCAAGTTATCGAGGATTTAAAAATTCCTATATAGCTCGAGTTGGTTCAGAATATTTATATTCAAATGAATTAGCCTTACGATTTGGTCTCTTATATGATAAAAATCCTGTTGAAGATGAATTAGTAGAACCTACTTTGCCTGATGCCGATAGAATTGGTATAACAGCCGGTTTTGGTTATAAATTGACAGAATGTTTAAGTATAGATGTTTCTTATTTTTATTTACATTTTATGGAAAGAGAAATTACTAACTCTGTTAATACGACAGTTCCCGGAAAGCCAAGTTTGGGTTATTTTAACGGAACATACAAACCCGTAGCTCATTTATTTGCTGTAAGTTTTAATTATACATTGTAATATTTAAGTATTTTCTTTATATTTAAGGGACGGTTATCCGTCCCTATTTTATTTTAAACTGAGGACATTACATGAAACATTTAATTATCGGTAGTTTAATATTCATTATTTTTTGGGGTTGCAGTAGTAGTAAAGAAATTACGGTGGATCAAAATGAGCAAAAAGACAAAGAAGAGGTTTATGTATTTGAAGATGTTAATCAAAAACCCATAATTGACAACACTATTTTGGAAGAACCCGAAAATAAAGTTATTGTTGATAACCAAAAACACTCGACTTTATTTTATGTTCAAGTAGGAGCCTATACTACAAAATCGGCTGCAGAAAAATTTTTAAAAGAAGCTAAGTCAAAATTAGAATATGAATTAAATATAATTTTCGATAGCTCAAAAAATTTATTCGTAATTCAAATTGAACCGGCATTTCAGAATAAAATTGATGCAGAAAATGTAAGGAACTCTCTCTGGAAAATTCAGATTTTTAAGGATGCATGGATTAGAGAAGAAATCAATTAATTAACTTTTAATTAATAATTAGGTGAACCTATGAAAATAATTTATACTATTATTTTCCTTAGTTTTTTTTCGATCAATCTTTTTGCACAGATTGATACGGTATGGGAAAAGAGTTTTAAGGCGGGGAATAATTATTCATGGTTTAGTGCAAATGGAAATACTGAAAGAGGATTAGCTTACGGTAAAGTTGAAGACAATGAAAGATTGTATATAGTTTCTCGTACAACAACGCTTAACGTTTATATTATTGATGCTAATGACGGTAATCAGATAGGTACATTAAACCAAACAGGTGTTACCGGAGGAACATTTTTACTTAACGATATAGAAGTAACTGAAGACGGAGCAATATTAGCAATTAATTTAACAACAGATGCTTCAACTATCAAAATATATAAATGGACTAATGAAGCTACAGCCCCAACCGTTGTTTTCCAAAGTAATCTTAACGGAGTTGCAAAAAGAGTTGGTGATAATTTCAAAGTTATTGGAAAAGTTTCGGATAATTCTGCAAAGATATGGTTTACAGATCAGGCTAACAAAAAAGTTTATGTTTTAGGAACTTCCGACTTTGGTCAAAATTTCAATATCGAAACAACTGTTACACTACCAGCAAATGCAATAGATAACATGGTTTCTGTGTATCCAATAGATAATCAGACTTTTGTAATGAACGGCAACGGAAAGAATGTTACAAAGTGGGATATTAATGGCACTTTATTAGGTACAATACCGGGTTCACAAGTTGGTACAGGCTCTAACTCAATAGAGTATTATCAATATGCTAATACGCCTTATATTTTCACTTTTCAGCACGGAACCACAACTGAAAATGCGAGAGTTGTAATGGTAGGAGATGATTTTTCAAAAGCTATTACTTATGTTGTTACACCTTCAATGTATGTTAATAATAATCCTAACGGTACAGGCGATATTGATATCAGATTTAATAATGATGGAAGTCAAACAATATTTGTTTTAAGTACAAATAACGGTGTTGGAGCTTATAAATTATGGTATCCATTTTTAGTTAATGGAAGAATTAACGAGAAATATGATAATTTTCACCCTGATTTAGATAATAATTCCGGATTTGGTCCTAATATTAATATTGACGGGTTATATGCCCACATCGATGATGAAAATCTTTATATAGCAAGTGACTGTTACCTGAATTCAACAAGTAGTGATGGTATCGCTTTATTTATCGGGGTATCAAAACTAGCCGGAACCGGTGCAACTGTAGGGACATCTTTGGGTAATGTTGCAAATGGAGGTCATCTATTTGGTGCTACTGCAAACGGAAACTTTAAAAATGATTTTGAAACACACTATGGCTTTGTTATAAACCCTGGTTCTGCAAATACTTCGGTATTTATGGATGCTGTTAAATATAATTCTGCCGGAAATATTGCACAATATATAGGATCTACTTCACAAACCGGAACACTTGGCGAAGGTCCAGAAGCTGACGGCATTTTTATTAATAAATCGATTAAATTTGCTTTTTATAACGATCATGATGTTAAAAGGGGTTGGGAACTTAAAATACCTTTAAACCAAATAGGAAGCCCAACAAATTTTGATGAGATTAAACTTTTTGCTGTCGTAGTTTCATCAACAGCATATTTTAGTGATATTACGGTTCCCGGAACTATTACCGGAGGAAATTTAGGTTTTGATCCAAATTTCCTAAATATTTCAGGTGGACCTTTCCATATGAATACTATACCTCTTCCTGTTGAATTGGTTTTGTTAAAGGGAACATCTTATAACAATTCAGTTATAATTGAATGGCAAACTGCTTCAGAATTAAATAATTTAGGTTTTTATATAGAACGAAGTATCGATAATATTAACTTTGCGAACATCGGATTTATACCGGGTAAAGGAAATTCTGTTGAATTAAATAATTATAAATTTGTTGATTATAATATTGTAAACGGAAAGTATTTTTACAGATTAAAACAAGTTGATTTTGACGGTTCATTTAGTTACAGCAATATAATTGAAATTAATGCAAATATAACCCCTTCTAATTTCGAGCTTTTCCAAAATTATCCTAATCCTTTTAATCCCGGAACCACAATCGGTTTTACAGTTAAAACTACCGGTTTTACTTTATTAACTGTTTATAATTCACTTGGACAAGAGATTAAAACACTTTACAACGGAATTGCCGAACCAAATAAAAGATATCAAATTTACTTTGATGCTTCAAATTTTAGTAGCGGTGTTTATTATTATAAACTCTCACAGGAAAATTATTCACAAATTAAAAAGATGTTGTTTATTAAATAGAAATGATTTTTACATTATTCGGAAGTTTACATAACTTCCGGTTTTTTTAATATACTTAGGATTGAAGATGAAATATATTACGATTTTTATGTTATGGGTTGGTTTTGTGTATGGTCAAGTCAGTTTTGAAAGGATTTTAGATTTAGATTTAAATAAATTACCTGAAAAAGTTAGAATTGAAAATTGCGGAATTTATGCCATTTCTAATTTTTTGGTAAAAAACAATCAAACTTATTTTAGATATTATAATTCTGAAATATTTTATACGATTGAAGAAAATAGAACTAATAAAATTGATTTACAACATTTACCGTTAACAGACGAGTGCAAACAAATTCTTGGCAATAATAATGAACAAATATCTCTATGTTCTTATGGGCCTAATGTCTATTTCGGTAAAGATGGTTATTATAAGGATAATGCCGGAAGTTTTATTAGTATTATAGTAAATGACGAAGGTAATCTGTATTTAGATGATTCCCAAAATTCTAATAAAATATTTTTAGCGAATGAAAATTTTGCTTTTGCAGATTTTATTGGAAAAGACGATAATAACAAATATTATATTATTACGGAAAGGATAACTAACCATATTCCATTATCTGTTGAAAGAAATATTTATGTATTAAATGAGATAGGCGAAATAATAAACAAAATTAAAGTACCCATTTATAAATACTTAACTGTTATTAATGAATTCTTCTTGGATAGACAAGGTAATTTATATCACTTTTTAAGTGATTCGGAAAAATGTACTATTTTAAAAATATCAGGATTAGCATCATCTAAAAATTCAAATGATAAGTACCCAGAAGAATTTAATAAACATTTACATTTTGACCAATTTACAACAAAAGATGAATTTGTTTTTGATGAAAGTAAAATTAATAATACCAAAATGGCAATTAGCAGAAATGCTGCATTAAGAACTGCTGATACTTATGTAAGTTATAAATTTGTTTGTAAATCGCAAAATTTAGCTCCAAACGGAATTACGGGACCTGACGGAGATATAATTAAAACTCCGGCTTATTTAAAGGTTGGGTGGAATGCAAAAATTCCCTACATGTGGGGTGGATTTAGTACACTTTCAGATTTTTTTTCGGGATTAAATTATTTGAATTATTATGCAGGCGATATTCATACAACAGGTGTTTCTAATTATGCAGTAGGAGTTGATTGCAGCGGATTTGTTAGCCGATGTTGGCAATTAAGTTATCATGCTTCTACTGCATACATGCCAAATATTACAACACAGCTAAGCGATTGGACAAAAATTAAACCGGGTGATGCAATATTAAAACCCGGTCATGTTCGTTTATTTGTTAATCGTGCTCAAAACGGTGCTCTACGAATTGCCGAAGCTTCAAGCAGAGACTGGGCGGTTTCATATTGGTCTTTTGCAATTAGTGATTTAGGTTCTTATACCCCAAATAAATACAATCAAATGGAAACTGATTTTAATGAAACTTTAATAAATTTATATTGTTCGGTTAAACAACAAAATAAAGTAAGGTTAGTATGGAAATCGGATACAACAAATATTAAAGGGTATAGATTATATCGTTCGGTTAATGGAAAAAACTGGTCGGTTTTATTGGACGAGAATAATTTAACAAGCTCAGAAAGTTTAATTGATATACCCACCGAACCGACATTTTACAAAGTTACAATTATAAAAAATAGTTTAAACGGATTATTAGAATCTAATTTTTCTAATACAGTAGGAGTATCTCCTGTAAAAAATAATAAGAACTATTTAATAGTTGATGGTTTTAATAGAAATATTGGTAGTGCCAGTTTTCAAGGTATTTTTAACCCTTATCCAATTGCATATGGACTTGGTCTCAAGTCGTCTGGAGCGGCTTTTGATATAGTAAAAAATACTTATTTAAAACTTGACACACTAAACCTAAATAATTATTACGGCATTTTTTGGTATGTTGGTGATGAAAGTAGCGGAGATGAATCTTTTGATGATTTTGAACAAACATTATTAAAAAATTATCTGGAAAACGGGGGTAAATTATTTATATGCGGAAGTGAAATAGGCTACGACTTAGAGGAAAAGGGATCTGCTACAGATAAAGATTTTTATGCTAATTATTTAAAAGCCAAATATATGGCGGATAATGCTTCATCAAATATTGTTAAAACTACGGCTTATTCAGTCTTTGATTCATTACAATTTTCTATAGGACAAACTTATGCCGAAGATTATCCCGATGTAATCAACCCATTAAATGGTAGCATTAATTGCTTTAATTATATAAACGGAAAAAGTGCGGGAATAATGTATGAAGGTATATTTGGTAACTCAATTAAACCCGGAAAACTTGTTTATTTAAGTTTCCCTTTAGAAACAACAGCAGACGATACAAGTTTTAATAAGACAATTAGAAACATCAAATACTTTTTTGAAAACCCATTAACCCAAGTTGAAAATGAATTAGAAAACAATTTAGGTTTTAGAATAGAGAATGCTTACCCAAATCCATTTAATGCATCTACTAACTTATCTTTTTCGCTAAATGAAAGAGCAAATGTAGAAATTATTATTTATAATATTTTGGGTCAGCAAGTTAGTATTTTACATAATGGAGAACTTGAAATAGGTAAATACAATATCAAATTTGAAAATAATCAACTTTCAACAGGAATTTATATTGCAAATTTCAAAATAAATAACAAAATTTACAATTTAAAATTATCTTTAATTAAATAATAAAAGAGGTGCAATGTGGCTTTTTCGCTTAACAAAGTAATGCTAATAGGAAATTTAGGAAGAGATGCAGAAACTCGATTTACTCCTAACAATCTATCTGTATCAAATTTTTCAATTGCCGTATCTCGTAGTTTTAAGGGAAAAGACGATCAATGGCAAAACGAAACGACATGGATAAATATTGTAGCTTATAATTTGTCAGATTACTATAAAACAGTTTTAAGAAAAGGTAAAAAAGTATATATTGAAGGTCGTTTATCAATTAGAGAATATACAGATAGAGACGGCATCAAAAAGTTTTATACTGAAGTAATTTCCGAAAAAATAATACCGCTTGATGCAAAAGATACAGGAGAAGAACATATAACCGACTCAAGTAGAACTGATAATTATCATAATTCGGTTGATTTGCCTCCAAGTAATCCAAAAGCTGATGATGACGGATTACCATTTTAATTATTATATGTTTAACAATTTGAGGTAAACAAAATTTTTGGATACCGAGTCGTATTATAAACTTTTATTTTTAATAATTTTAGTTTTTTCATCCGGATTTTTTTCTGGTTCAGAAGTTGCACTTTTTTCATTTGACCAAAAAAAATTAAAGGATATTAAAAAGAACAATAAATATTTGGGTTCTGCTTTGGGTTATCTTTTAGATAACCCAAGAAATCTTTTGGTTACAATATTGATTGGTAATACTTTAGTAAATGTTTGGGCATCTGTTATTTCTGTTAATATTGCTATAAAACTTGCCGAGTATAATAATTGGGATATTGGGATTGTTATTACATCTCAAATTATTTTGGTAACAGTAGTAATATTAATTTTTGGAGAAATTTTCCCTAAGATTATTGCATCAAGATTTACTACACTATTTGCAAAATCTATCGCCATTCCTTTGTATTGGATAAATATTATTTTATATCCGCTTTCAAAAACAATAACAGAATTAATAAAAATTGCAACTTCGCACCTAAAAATCGATAAATCTTCGACAGCAATTTTGGGGAGCGAATTAACCGATTTAGCCAGTTTAGGAGTTGAGACCGGAACTATTGAAGAAGAAGAACAAGAATTAATTGATGGCATTGTATCATTTAGAACAGTTACTGCAAGAGAAGTAATGACTCCACGAGTTGATATGGCTGCAGTATCTACTGAAAACACTTTTGAAGAATTAATTAACTTGATTACAGACTCAGGGCATAGTAGAATCCCGTTATTTGAGGGAAATTTAGATAATATTATCGGCATAATTTATGCCAAAGATTTATTACCCTTTCTATCGGATAATAAAGAAAAAGAGAATATTTCACTTTTAAAAATTGCACGTAAACCAATGTTTATCCCTGAGTCAAAAATTATTAGCGACTTAATGCATGAATTCCAAAGTAAAAATATGCATTTAGGAATTGTAGTTGATGAGTACGGGGGAACCGCTGGTTTAGTTTCGTTAGAAGATATTTTAGAAGAGATTGTAGGTGATATACAAGATGAATATGATAAAGAAGAGACTGAAATTACAAAGATTTCTAACAATACTTTTGAAGTACTTGGAAAAGTTCCTATTTCCGAAATTAATGAATTACTTGAAATTGATTTATCCTCAGAAAATGACGATTATGATACTATAGGTGGTTTCATTTTTACTCAAACAGGAACAATACCCGAAATTGGTTTATCTTTTGATTATAATGGTATTAATTTTACTGTTAAAGAGGTTGAGAATAAAAGAATTAACAAAATATTAATTAAGATACTTGACGATTACGATAGTAAGGGAAACGAAAATGAGAAATGATAAGAAGACAGAACTAAAAGTAGGTTTAACTGTATTCTTTGGAATAATTTTGACCTTATGGATTATTGGATGGGCTAAAAACTCATTTTTATATAGCGAAAAAAAACCATTATTAGTAAGATTTGATTCAGTTGCCGGCTTAAATGTTGGAGATGGTGTATATATTAATGGATTGAAAAAAGGTTTAGTAACAAACATTAATTTAGATAAAAATAGTATAATTGTTAATTTGACATTTGATACACAAATTGAACTAACAAAAGATGCTAAATTTAGCATTATGATGTTAGATTTAATGGGAGGGAAAAAAATAGAAATATCGAATGGCGTTTCTAGTGAAAGAATGAATTTTGATGAGATTCAAAACGGTAAATTTGCCGGAGATGTTTCAACCGCCATGGCAGCTTTAGGTTCTGTTCAAGATGAATTGGTGTCAATTATTAAAGATGTAAAAGTATCTCTTGATAATATTAATGAAGTTTTATCAGATGAAGAACTTAAAACCAATATAAAATCTACCATAATTGATACTAAACAGCTTTTACAAAAGATTAACTTATTAATTACTGATAATAGAGAGAAAATTGGTAATCTATTGGAAAAAGGCAATACTTTACTCACAAATTCTAATAATTTTATCTACAAAAACGAAAATGAGATAAAGCAATCAATAGAAAGTTTAAATAAGCTTCTTAAAAATTCGGATAGTTTAATAGTATCATTAAATAAAATAACTAACGAAACTATTGACAAAAAGAATAATATCGGTAAATTAATGTACGATGATAATACTTATAACAAATTATTTGATACTTTAGAAAAGATTAATATCCTAATTGACGAGTTGAATAACCAATTAAAAGGTAAAGGTTTAAATGTCGATTTATTCTAAAATTTTTATTGTTTTTTTTATATTTACAGTTGTCTTAAATGCAGCTACTTATCCCGAAAGAAGTAAAAACGGGATGGTAGTATCAGCAAGTCCTTTTGCTTCAGAAGTCGGAGTAGAAATATTAAAAAAGGGAGGTAATGCAGTTGATGCTGCTGTAGCAGTTGGTTTTGCCTTAGCAGTAACTTATCCTGCTGCTGGAAATATTGGAGGAGGTGGTTTTTTTGTAATACATTTACCTGACGGCAAAAATGTAACAATTGATTTTAGAGAAAAAGCTCCTCTTAGAGCTCATAAAAACATGTTTTTGGATGATAGTGGAAAATTTGATAAAAAATTAAGTCAAATGGGGATGACTTCCAGCGGAATTCCTGGTTCGGTTGCCGGATTAATTTATGCGCTCGAAACTTATGGTTCATTACCTTTATCCGAAGTAATTCAACCAGCAATTAACTTGGCAGAAAAAGGATTTAAAGTGGGTTATAGATTAGCAAGCTCAATTAATCAGTACAACGATAAATTCAGTGAAAATATTTATTCGAGAAAGATATTTACGGATAACGGGAATAAACTTACCGAAGATTTTGTTTTAATTCAAAAAGACTTGGCAAAAACGTTAAAACTGATTAAAGATTTCGGACTAAAAGGATTTTATGAAGGTGAGGTTGCAGATCTGTTAATTAATCAGTCAAAAAAACATGATGGATATTTTACCAAAGAAGATTTATTACAATACCGTCCGATTGAAAGAAATCCTGTAATTGGCGAATATAAAGGTTATAAAATCATCTCTATGGGACCGCCATCTTCAGGCGGAATAGCTTTAAATCAATCGTTAAATATTCTTTCTTATTTTGATATAAAAAAAGATGATTGGGGAAGCAGTGATTATTATCATAAATTAATAGAAACATTGAAATATGTTTATGCTGATAGATCACAATACTTAGGAGATGAAGATTTTGTAAAAGTACCAAAAGATAAACTTTTATCTAAATTATATGCTAAAGAAATTTTTAATAAAATAGATGATAATGCAAAAAGAAGTAACACAATATTTCCGGAAAAATTGGTCGAGTATGAAAGCAAAGAGACAACACATTATAATGTAATGGATAAAAACGGTTGTGTAGTTAGTGCAACTGTTACTCTAAACTCGTCTTATGGTAATAAATTATTGGTTGAAGGTGCCGGATTTTTAATGAATAACGAAATGGATGATTTTAGTGCAAAACCTGGAGAACCTAATCAATTTGGGCTATTAGGTAATGAAGCGAACTCAATTGAACCGGGTAAAAGGATGTTAAGTTCAATGACTCCGACAATTGTACTAAAAGATGATAGCCCTTTTCTTTCAATCGGTTCACCAGGTGGTTCAACTATTATTACTGTAGTGTTGCAAGTATTATTGAATGTATTAGAATTTGAGATGAATATAAGCGAAGCAATAGACGCTCCCAGAATTCATCATCAATGGCACCCAGATAAAATTGAATTCGAAAAATACTCAATATCTAGAGATGTAAAAGAAAATTTGTTAAAAAAAGGACATATTTTTGGTGAAGAAACTTCATTAGGTCGTGCAGAAGGAATAATGTTCGACTTCAAAAATAAAATTTATTATGGAGCTACAGATCCAAGGGGATTTGGCAAAGCAATAGGATATTAAAATGATAATTGGTGTTGGTATCGATATAATTGAAATAGAAAGAATAAAAAAGAGTATTGAAAAATTTGGAGATATTTTTGTTAAGAAAATATTTACAAAAACAGAAATAGAATATTGTGAATCAAAAAAAAACAAATATCAGCATTACGCTGCAAGGTTTGCTGCAAAAGAAGCTATTATTAAAGCTTTTTCAATAAGTAAGCTATACGGATTCAGTTGGCAAGATATGGAGATTTATAACGAAAAGGACGGAACACCTAAAACTAATATTTATGGAAAAATGGGAGATTTTTTGGGTGATGACAAAGGGCTACAAATATCATTAAGTCATTCTGATAATTATGTTGTCAGTTATGCAGTTTTATATAACAAATTAAATAGTACTATTTTGTAGTTTATAAAAGAAAGGATAATTTTGAACGATAAAAGAGTAATAATTGCAATGAGCGGCGGAGTAGATTCTTCAGTTGCGGCGGCTTTACTGGTTGAAGAAGGATATGAAGTAATTGGTGTTACAATGAAAACATGGGGCTTTATGGAAGTGGGTGGGGCTCCCAAGCATGAAAGCGGATGCTGTTCTTTAGATGCGATTTTTGATGCAAAAAGCGTAGCCAATAAATTAAACATACCTCATTATACTTTTGATTTTACCAAAAGTTTCGAACGTGAAGTGATAGATAATTTTGTTGATGAATACTTACGAGGAAGAACTCCAAATCCTTGTGTTATTTGTAATAGAAAAATTAAATGGGAAGAATTATTGCTTAAAGCCGATAGTTTGGGCGCTAAATATGTTGCAACAGGTCATTATGCTAAAGTTGAATATGATGAAACTTCGAATAGATACAAATTA
>DAINPX010000021.1:0-16995 GCA_036743235.1 Melioribacteraceae bacterium | reverse complement strand
AATATTTAATTTAAGTCAAGGGAATATTAATGTTATTTAGAACCAAGATTTACAGGAGAAAAGAAGGAAAAACAGGAGGAAACTCCCTCAAGTCTGAGGTTGGCTTCCTGCCCTTCCGTTTTTTTCCTGCAACTCTTGGTTCAGAGGAGAAAAGAAAGAGAAGAAGGAAAAGCAGGAGAAAAACACTAATAACTTGAATTACTTTGTCTAACATCTTTTTTCTAACATCTTTTTTCTAACATCTTTCTAACATCTTTCTAACATCTTTTTTCTAACATCTAAGATTTTTTAACACGTAGGTGGCTAAATAAGCTTCTAATTATAATGTCGCCCCTACAGGGCTTGGTTTTGTGTTTTTACTTCGGTTATTATAATATCAACTCTCCGAGTCTAAAAAAATTTGTGTTTTTATTATTACTCATCAACCTAACATTAAAAAATATTTAACCTTAAACACTTAGCATTTAACCTTATTTTGTTTTTTCCTGTTTCTCTTGGTTCAGAATAGATTTAAAAGCAGGATAGTGCAATTGTGAAAACCCTCTATACAAAACGCTAATTATTTTAACACAAAATTATATATTATTGGATAATAATTTGCTATTTCTTTAAAACCCAAACTAAAGAAGCAAACTGCAAAATTGATTTTGATAATAACTAAAAATGTTATATTTTTTCATGTTTTATTTAATTTTACTTGTTTTTTAACAATAATAACAATATTAGGTTGAATAATATTAAAAGCCTGAAAGTAGCACTAACATATAACATTAAGCCCGATGTTAATGAAGATACAGCCTGCAATAACGACGAATTTGCAGAATGGGATACCGAAGAAACTATATTTGCAGTTAGAGATGCGCTTTCTATATACCACAACGTAATTCTTATAGAAGCCGATATTAATTGTTATAATAAGCTAATTGAAACCAACCCCGATATAGTTTTTAACATTGCCGAAGGAAAAAGAGGAATAAACCGTGAAGCTTTCATTCCTTCAGTATGTGAGTTTTTGGATATTCCTTATACCGGCAGCGATCCGTTAACATTATCTTCAACACTTCATAAAGCTCGTACCAAAGAAATATTAATATACAACAATATCCATACTCCTAAATATCGGCTTATCGAAAACATCAGCCGAGTTGATGATTGTAGTTATTTATTGCCTGCAGTTGTAAAACCTTTATCCGAAGGAAGTAGCAAAGGAATATACAATTCTTGTTTAGTTTACGATACCCATCATTTATATACAAAAATTGAAGAAACTTTAACAACTTATAAACAGCCCTGCATTGTAGAACATTTTTTAAACGGACGAGAATTTACCGTTGCTTTACTTGGCAACAAAAATTGTTTACAAGTATTACCGATTGTTGAGATTAATTTTTCTGCTTTACCCATGGATTTGGCGCCAATATACTCATTTGAAGCAAAATGGGTTGCTGATACTACCGAAAACCCACTGGATATTTTTACTTGTCCCGCTGTTATAACCCCTGATTTAGAACAAAACATTATTAAAACTGCAATTAAATCTTTTAATATACTTGGATGCAGAGACTGGGGAAGAATAGATATTCGATTAGACGAAAACAATATTCCCAACATTATCGAAATCAATCCTTTACCGGGTATTTTACCCAACCCTTCTTCCAATTCATGTTATCCTAAAGCAGCACGTGCAGCCGGCTTAAATTACAATGAAATGATTAACCGCGTTTTATTGGCAGGGTGTAAAAGATACAATATACAATGAAACACACCGATAAAATTTTAATTTGTTATAATAAACCCTTGCTTAATTATGCCAATTATTCAGGTAAAAATTCCGAAGAAATAAATTTTGCTTCCGAAACCGAGGTTAAAGATAATTTAGATATAATTATTAATAATTTATCTTTGTACTATAATACAATAAATGTTTTGGAAGTTGACACCGATATTATTGATACAATAGCAAAGATAAAATCTTTTTCCCCGGATATTTGTTTAAATTTTGTTGAATCTATTAACGGAAATTCACAATACGAAAGTAATTTTGCGGGTTTGTTAGAGTTAATGGATGTTAAATTTACGGGGAACACTTTTTTAACTTTGGCAACTTGCTTAGATAAAATTACTGCCAAACATATCTTAAATGCCAATAATATTCCAACTCCTAAATTTTCGGTAAAAAAAGCAGGCGGAAGTGAGATTTTAATAGATAATTTAAATTTTCCGCTAATAATAAAACCTGCTTTAGAAGATGCGGGTATAGGAATAAGCGAAAATTCGGTTGTTTACACAAAAGACGAGCTAAACAAACAAATTGAATATTTAGACAAATTATATAAACAAGATTTACTAATTGAAGAATATATTGACGGACGAGAATTTAACATAAGCTTATTGGGTAATAATATTTTGCCTATAAGTGAAATTTGTTTTACATTACCAAATAATTTGCCCGATATTGTTTCTTACCAAGCTAAGTGGGAAACAGAAAGTGTTTATTATAAAAACACAACACCAAATGTGCCTGCAGATATTTCCGCAAATATCGAAAAACTTTTAACAGAAACGGCAATTAACACTTTTAATTCATTAAATTGTGATAGTTATGCACGGGTAGATATTAGACTAAGTAAAAACAACATACCTTATGTTATTGATATAAATCCTAATCCGGATATTATGCCCAATAGCGGCTTTGTTAACTCGGCTAAGGCTGCAGGCATTGGTTATTCGGAACTTTTACACAACATTTTAACATTTGCAAAATATAGGAATAGTGATGATTAGAAAAGTAAAACCTGAAGACAAAAACAATTTAGAAAATATTACAAATAAAATTGATATCTTCAGTAATGAAGAAAAACAAGTTGCAATAGAACTTTTTAATGATTCTATAAATAATATAAATAGCGATTATTTTACTTTTGTATATGAAGAAAACGAAATAATATTGGGTTATTATGTTATTGGCAAAAGACCTTTAACCGATGCTGTTTACGATTTATATTGGATTGTTGTAAACCCCGATGAACAAAACAAGGGGATCGGTCAAAAATTATTAATAAATGCCGAAGAATTTGTTAGAAAACACAACGGAAGATGGATGCTTGCAGAAACTTCATCTAAAACACAATACGAAGCAACTCGAAAGTTTTATTTTAGGAATAATTATTCAATTGTAAGTGAGATAAGAGACTTTTACTCTATTGGCGATAGTTTAATTGTATTCGGAAAATATTTTCAGAAAGGATAAATAAAATGGAACTGTGGCAACAAATGATCCGCGAGTCAATTCACTCTGTAGATCAATTGGTTGAAAAATTTAACTTAAAAAAAGAAGTTGCCGAAAATCTGGATAATTTTTTTCAAGCAAGAATAAACAGTTATTATTTAGGATTAATCCGTTATCCGGGTGATCCTATTTGGCTTCAATGCGTACCCGACGAGAAAGAACTGGATAATTTAAACGGGTATGAAGACCCGTTAAATGAAGACGCGATGAGTCCCGTACCAAACATAACACACAGATACCCGGATAGATGTCTGTTTTTGGTAACTAGCCAGTGTGGTATGTATTGCAGATTTTGTACAAGAAAACGTAAAGTTGGGGATAGCGATAAAATTTCCATGATGGAATTAGACTCGGCATTTAATTATATTGAAAGTCATACAGAAATTAGAGATGTAATATTAAGCGGGGGCGATCCTTTAATGCTAACCGATACCATGTTGGAAAAAATATTGAGTCGATTACGCCAAATTCCTCATGTTGAAATTATTAGAATAGGAACAAGAATGCCTTGTGTATTACCACAACGGATTACCCCTAAGTTATGCTCCTTAATAAAAAAATATCACCCGGTTTATATTAATACCCATTTTAACCATCCTTGGGAAATAACCGCCGAAAGCAGTAAAGCATGCACAATGCTTGCCGATGCCGGCTGCCCTGTTAGTAATCAAGCAGTATTAATGAAAAATATAAACGATGACCCTGCAGTAATGAAAGAATTAATGCAAAAACTTCTTAAAATTAGAGTCAGACCTTATTATTTATTCATGGCAGACGAAACAAAAGGATCTATGCATTTTAAAACTTCGGTTGAAAAAGGAATAGAAATTATTGAAAATTTACGCGGTCATACAAGCGGTTTGGCTGTTCCACATTTTATGATTGATGCCCCGGAAGGCGGAGGCAAAATACCAATTTTACCTAAATACGTATTACATAAAGATGATAAAAAAGTTATTGTACGTAATTATAAAAACAATATTTACGCCTACAACAACCAAAAAGACGCGGTAGATACTAAAATGAAAAATGATTCTTACACAAAAATTACAAAAGAAAATACCGAAGATTGAAATAATGAACAATTAAGTATTTCGTTTTACGATTTTTAATCTTCGTTGTTTAATAAAATGCTTGTTAGATCTTTTTCTAAACTTATGGAAGGTGTTTCTATTATTCTTCCAATCTCTTTTCCCGCTTTATATAAAATAAAAGTGGGGACAAATTTAATATTTAAATTATCCGTTTCTGTATCTATCCCCTTCTTATCTCTATTTACGGCAACTATTTTAACATTATCGGGCGGATAAGAAATATAATCTAATATCTTAAAAAATCTGGGTAATTCACGCCTGCTATCACTACACCATGTTGCCATAATAATTAAAATTTCTGTAGAAAATATTTCCTTTTTAAAGTTAGATATTTCTTCAATATCTATAACGTAATTTTCATACTCCTCATCAAACCAGCTTGCAAATAACGTATCGTAAAAAGCCGTACGATCACATTCTCCAATTAAACAATCTTTGCCCGATTTCTCGTCAAAATAAGTAAATGCATTTTTTTCCTGCGCCGATACCGCAATAACCCCAAATAATAGTATTAAAATAAACGTTTTCATTTATTCCTCTTAATTGTTATTTCGTACGTCAAAGCCCCACATAAGTTTGGTTCGCAATGTTGCAAAATAGTTTGCAAAAACAGGTTTTGCCATCCTTAAATATTTATCACTTTTTTTAAATTCAAAAGTAACCGGAGTGGAAATATTTTCTACTCTTTGCCCATCAGAATTTATTTGAATTGATGTATGTTGCGATTTTGCTATTACTTTAATTTTTTGTGTTGCGGAAATTACCAAAGGTCTCATTGTTAACGAATGAGGAGAAATAGGGCTTATCGTAATAGCATCTGCAATAGGGCTAACAATAGGTCCCCCCACAGAAAGCGAATATGCGGTTGAACCTGTTGGGCTTGCAATAATTAATCCGTCAGCCAAAAACGAAGTTACAAAATTATCATCAATATAAAGATCTATCTCTATCATTTTAGGCCACATCCCTTTTTCAACAACAAAATCGTTAATGGCATAAAAAGTATTATAATTTTTGGAAATACATTTCCCCTCCAAAATCATTCTTTCTTCAACAATATAATTCCCCTTAATTATATCGTTTATTGCCTCATCTAAGTTTTGTAAGTCATACTCCGCCAAAAAACCAAGTTTACCAAAATTTACACCAATTAAAGGTACTTTGCAATTTATTGTTCTATAAGCGGTATTTAGCATAGTTCCGTCACCACCAATAGAAATAACAAAATCGCATAACTCTAACAAATATTTATCATCGGCAAAATTTTGTAAATTAATAAACTCCGAAAAACTTATCTTTATATCATTAAATGAATTGCTAATAATAACTTCACCATTGTTATTATTAATAATTTTAATTACCTTTTCAACTATTTCGATTATATTGGCTTTGGTAGTATTTGGAAAAAGTCCAAATTTCATTACGTCCTCTTATCGTTTATATTTTTAAGTTCCCAAAGTTTGGCATATTTTGTAAAAACATAATTCGCCGAAAAAACCGATAATATTAATCCTGCATATCCGTCTAAAAAACCAAGTCTTATTATATACATTTTTATAAACAAAAACAAAGGTCTTAATATTAAATCGCCAACCCCCACATTTCTTTTTTTATTATTTAGTTCGTTTGCGGCAAGAGAAGTATAAGTATTAAATTTATTGTAATAATGTTTTATATTGGGGTCGGTATAATGCTCTAAATCATATTTTAGTTTCCCAATTTTTCCGTTAATTATCAACTGTTCGTGAACTTGATTATCGTTAAATTTGCATAGGTTTTTATTAAATAATCGAGTTACATAACCGGGGTACCAACCACAATGTTTTATTTGCTTATTTAAAAAGAATGCGCGTCTTGCAATATTATATGCAGCAATTTCTGTTTCTTTATTTTTAAGGTTTATAAGTTCATCTTTTAGTTCCCGAGTTAAACATTCATCTGCATCAATCCATAACACCCAATTATACTTAGTATTTTTTAATGCAAGCGTTTTTGTTTTAGCGTAACCTAACCAATCGGAACGTAAACAATTAACATTAAATTTATTTACTATTTTTAATGTATCATCTGTACTGCTATTATCTACAACAACAACAATGTCATCAATGCACCCCAACAAGCTATTAATGCAACGTTCAATATTTTTCTCCTCGTTTTTAGCAATAATTATTGCGGATAATTTTTCAATTTTATTCACCATCGCCAATCTCATTCTGCTTTTTTATAAAAATTTCCGCATGCTATATTTAATCCTGTTAAAAACCAAACAAAAGTAATAATTTCATGGTCGCCAAAATTCCACTCAGCCAATCCAGAAAATAAAAATCCTATAAAAGCACTTGTAACGCCTAAGGCAATTGACGAAATGATAGGAATTGTTTTAGCTTCTAAATATATTTTGTAATTAATTATTGCAACTTTGTAAAATAAAAACATTACAATAACAAACCCAAATATACCCAATATTGCAAGCAAATGAATATAATTATTGTGCAAATGACCAAATTCTTCTTTTTCGAAAGTTGATTTGTATTTTTTATAATACGGAATTAAATCAACATCTCCTACGCCAAAAACAGTATAATCTTCTAATATTTTAATTCCTATTCGCCATAAATTCATTCTTGCATAGTTAGAAATATGATATGGATCAATAATTGAATATAACCTATTTCGTTTATGCGATGCTATATAAACAGTATCATTACTAACGGCAATACCCGAATAAATTAAAGGAATAGTACCAACAGGTATGTATTTAACTTTTCCGGTTAATAGTTTTACTTTATTGTTATCTGAATTAATTGCATAAACATCCCCGGCTTCAGTCAATCCGTAAACAATATTTTTGGCAATAAAAAATTGGATCACTCCTTTTATGGTTTTGTTTATTTCTTTTTTAACTGCATTTAAACTATCAATAGAATATGTTATTAATCCATTATCTTCCTGTAAATAAATACTATTCCCATTAATCAAAATAGCCGCTTTCATTGTATTAATGTTTTCGCTATATATAGTATCTTTAGGTATTCCATTTTTATTATTTAATATAATTATTTTTCGAGCTTGGGAATTGTAATAAACAAAATAATTTGTATCAACATCAAAAACCAAAAAATTGTTTATCTCTTGCAGCTCAATTTTTTCCTTTAAGTTATATGGATTATTTAACACCGTTAATCCGCTATCTACATCGGCAATATAAAGTTTATTGTTAATTGCTTTAATATTTCGTGTAAGCCCGGTTGTAACAAATTCACCAAGTTTTTTAATTTCACCGTATTTATTAATTTTATATACACAATTATTAGAGTTAATTAAATGTACGGAAAACACACTATCGGTCCATTTATCAACTCTAAAAACAGGTGAATTAGTATCAAAATAATTTTTCTTTTTTAAGTTAAAAATACCTGTTTCATAATCTGAAACAATAATTTGGTTATCACTCATATTAGCAATTGTGCCGGCTCTCCCTTTTGTGTTTACACTTTTAATTAACGTAATTTTATTATCATCAATTACATATGTATTTACATTGCTTTGGTTTTTATTAACAAATAAATATCCGGTAACCAACACAATAGGAATTAAAAGTAATAGCCATTTACGTTTAATTAACAAAACTGTAATTATTCCAAAAAAAGCGCCAAGCCAAGCTGCACGGGAGTAGTTTGCTGCTAAAGCCAATGCAGATAATCCGAATAAAATGAAGTAAACTATTTTATTTTTTAAATTAGCTTTTTCATTAATAAAATAAGCAAAAAGAATAATTGTAATAAAGCTAAGTATTCCCCCCGTTGTCATTACAATTTTTAAAAATGTGGGACCCACTCCGTTTACTGCATACATATTATTAATGTAATAATTATAAACTATCCCCAAATAACCTACTATCATAACCAAAGCAGTGCCAATAAATATTTTAAATACAAGTTTAGCTTTATATTCGGAATTTACTATTGCGGGTAAAACGTAAAGAATAGGCAATAATAAAACTCGTTTTAAAACATTTGTAAATGCGGCAGATTTATATTCCGATAATAGTGCCGATATTATTTCTGCAACAATAAATAGAATTATAGGTATTTCAAGTCCGTTTTTTGTAAAAGGATTTTGCTTTGTTGCATAAAATTTATACAATAATAAAATTAATGCCCCGTAATAACCAATTTGATTTAAAAAAATTGAATTTGTTAAAGTAACCAGAAAAATTACTATAAAAACAAATATAATTTTATCCAATAAATTATTTTTATTAAAAATATTCATTACTTAAGTAGCCTATTTTTTAAACTGAAGTTCATATAATTTTTTATATATACCTCCGTCTTCTTTTATTAAAGTATCGTGAACTCCCATTTGCACTATTTTACCTTCATCAATAACAATAATTTTATCGGCATGTTTTATTGTACTTAGGCGATGAGCAATAACAAAAGTAGTTCTGTCTTTCATTAATTGTTCAATTGCACCTTGAACCAAAGCTTCCGATTCGTTATCCAACGCCGATGTAGCTTCATCTAAAATCATTATAGGAGGATTTTTTAATAAAGCCCGTGCAATTGATAATCGTTGTCTTTGACCGCCACTTATTTTTGTACCTCTTTCTCCTATTATAGTATCGTAACCTTTGGGTAATTCTAAAATAAAATCGTGGGCATTTGCTGCTTTTGCGGCAGCAATAAGTTCATCTTCACTGCAATAATTTACGCCATAAGATATATTGTTTTTTATAGTATCGTTAAACAAAACCGTCTCTTGAGTAACAATACCAAGCAATTTACGCAAACTTGAAATTTTAATATTTCGTATGTCTATTCCGTCAAATAAAATAGCTCCATCGGTCGGATCATAAAAACGAGGAATTAAATCTACCAAAGTCGTTTTTCCACCACCGCTACTGCCAACCAAAGCAATAACCTCTCCTTTATTAACAGAAAAATTAATGTTTTGTAAAATCAATTCTTCTGCATCTTCATATTTAAACGACAAATTATTAAATTTTATTTCACTATTAAAAGAAGCAATTTCTTTAGCATCAATAGCGTCTTTAATTTGAGGAGGTACATCCATTATTTCAAAAATTCTATCTCCGGCAGCGCTGGATTCCTGTATTCTGTTGTTTACGCCGCTTAATTCTTTAATTGGGGGCATTAATTGAAAAATAGCAAATAAAAATCCCAAAAATTCACTTGCATTAATAAGTTTATCTTCTAACACAAGTAAACCGCCATAATAAATTATTACACCCCCTACAATAACACTTAAAAATTCGGTTAAAGGACTTGCAGCATTTCTAATTCTTGTTAGTTTAATTACCAATTTAAAGTAATTATTGGTCTCTTTCTTAAACTTTTTACTTTCGTGATCTTCTTTTCCAAAAGCCTTAACAATTTTTACACCGCTTATTGTTTCATGTAAAATTGTAGTTATATCTGCCATTTTATCTTGAATAATTGCACTATGTTTACGCAAATGAAGACCTATATAACCGATAATAAACAAAGAAAACGGCAATACAATTAATGAAAAGGCCGTTAATTTCCAACTAATTGAAATTGCAATGCCTAAAAAAACTATAATGGATAAAGGTTCGCGTAATAAATTTAAAAATACGGTTGACACACTATTTTGAATTAAATTAACATCATTTGTAATTCTGCTTATTAAATTACCGGTCTTTTCGTTTTTGAAAAAACTCATAGGTAAATTATGTAATTTCTCGTAAGCTTCGTTTCTAATATCTTTTACAACCCCTTGCTCAACATATGCCAAATAGTAAGATTGTAAAAAACCGAACAAGTTTTTACCAAAAAAAGCCAAAATTACAATTATTGAAATTTTTAGCAAAACATCTTTTGTTGTACCTGCAAAAATAAACTCTTTTGCCTTGGTGGATACAAAATTCATTACTTCTTCTACTATAGTAGGCTTTGTATTAAGTTCTATTTGTTTATTTTGTTCTATTATTTCGGTGTTTTCGGTTTTAAACAGTGTGTCTAATAACGGAATTGTTAAATAAACAGATGCTCCGTTTAACAATGCATATAATATTGTACAAAGCATAGATAAAGCCAAATGCTTTTTATAAGGTTTTACATACCTTAATATTCTAAAATAAGTTTCCACAACTACTCTACTATCTTTAAAGTTTTTAATCCGCAGCCGTTATCAGCTATTATTTCATGATAAACCGACCTTTTATTCAAATCCCATACTACAATTTTTTTTGTGTTATTATGTTCAACTTCATAAAACAAATAATCACCACGCAAAATATAACTAATTGCATATGGATTTTCTATAACATTAATCATCTCCATAATCTTAGTATCATAAACTACAACCATAGAAGAAAGTCGATTTGTTATCATATCGTTATTAAGTTTTTCTAAATAAATTATGCAGTATCTATCTTCATAAGTCCAATCGATGCTTTTTACTTTAAAATCAGTAGATGTTATATATTTACTCTCTTTATTTTCTAAATTTTTATAAAAAATTCTTGTAGTATTATTTACAAAAGAATAATCGATAAAATGTTTATTTAAATTAGATTTAACTTTAATTAATATTGTGGTTAATTGAGGCAATGCCGATTCCAACAAATTAAATGTCTCAAATTTCGATTCAACTTTTACACCTTCCGGTGTATATACATTTGTTATTTTATCAATTTTATAAACATCGTTTTCGTTAAATTTTTGATAGATAACTTTTAAAGAATTATTTGTTTCAATATCGGTAAATATTTGTACAAAATTACCGATATCGTCAATCTTTTTTACCGAATTGTTTTCAATAATAAATTTATATAGTCTTGATTCCGAAAACATTGGGTAACCGGTTTTTGATGCTGCTTTTTTACCGGTCAAAAAATAAATATTTTGATAAGTTTCATCTCCGTTCAAACTTATAATATTCATTTTTTGGTCGTTCCACTTTAATGTATAACTTTTTTTTGCTATATCAAACATAAAAATAGAACCACGGTTTTTATAATAAGTTAAAAACGGAACAAATTGAAATTGGTCGTTTACTTTACTATCGCCTTTAAAGATTTCATGGCTCAGTATAACAGAATCTTTCGATAATTCATATGCTCGTAAACCTGCGTAATAATTATATTCAAAACTGCCTACAAAAACACCGTATATAGTTTTTTCTTTATTAATTAGCTCGCGTATATAAACCGAATCTTTAATTATTTTATTTAATTCAGTCTTATATTTTTGAGCGGATTCTATATTCTCAAAAGATTTTGTAAAAATAGTATAGTTATCGTCTTTTGAATCCAATTGTGGCTTATTGCAGCCGAAGGCAAAAACAAGTACTAAAAATATTAATATAATTTTATTTTCCACGCGGATGGTACTCCCTATGCATTTGTTTAATATATTCTCTATCTATATGAGTATAAATTTGTGTTGTTGAAATATCTGCATGCCCCAACATTTCTTGAACTGCTCGTAAATCGGCTCCTCCTTCAACTAAATGCGTTGCAAAAGAATGCCTAAAAGTATGGGGATGAACTTCTTTATTTATTTTAGCTTCTTTTGTATAATACAATATTATTTTCCACACTCCCATTCGCGTTAAACCCGTACCGCGGTTATTTAAAAACACTATATTTTTACTTTTATCTTTTTTTTCCAAAAAAATACGTGCATGTAAAAAATATAAATTCAACCAATGTATTGCACTACTTCCTATTGGCACAATCCGTTGTTTATTCCCTTTTCCCAAAACTCTAATTACTTCATCGGCTAAAAACAAATCGCTAACTTTTAGGTTTATTAATTCCGATACCCGTAACCCCGATGAATACAATACTTCCAGCATTCCCCTATCCCTTAAACCTAACTTTGTGTTTACATCCGGTATGGCAAATATCTTATCAATTTCTTCTATTGTCAAAACAACCGGTAGTTTTCTATATCTTCTATTAGATTTTAACCTTTCACTTGGGTTATTTTTTATATATTTATTTTGATGTAAATAATTAAAAAAACTTTTAAATGCGGAAATATATCTTGCAGTAGTAGAATTGCTAATTCCCTCTTCTTTTTGTTTAACCAAAAACAAACTGATGTCGGAATAATCAATTTCATCCAAATCATTTATTTTTAACTCTTTACAAAACAATAAAAGTTTTTTGATATCGGTATTATACGAATTAACCGTATTTTCCGAAAGATTTAACTCTAATTTTAATACCGTTAGAAATTCTATTAAAAACTGTTCCATCAATTTTCGGATTTAGGATTATTTTCCAATTCGTCTTGTTTGGGGTAACGAATGCGTTTGTGATGTTGGCTTAACAAAATACTAACAAACGAATTTTTAATAATTTTAACTTCCTTAAATGTAAGAGGAGATTCATCTAATTGACCGTCATTAATCCTTTGTTCTATTAAATTACCAACCATATTTTCCATTTTAATAGGGTCAGGGTCAATCATTGCACGTGCGGCAGATTCACATGCATCGGCAAGCATTAACAATGCAGTTTCTTTTGTATTTGGTTTTGGACCGTTATATCTATAATCCTCTATATTAACAGAACCTTCGGGATAATACAACTTGGCTTTTTCATAAAAATAACTTATTACCATTGTTCCGTGATGCATGGGAATAAAATCTATAATTTCATCGGGTAACCCTTTTTCTTTGGCAAGTTCCACTCCTTTTATTACATGGTTTTTTATAAGTTCTACACTTTTCAAAGGTTCTAGGTTTTCGTGAACATTTATATTATTTAACTGATTTTCGACAAAGTTTTCAGGTTCTAAAAGCTTTCCAATATCATGATAATAAGCCCCCACTCGGGCAAGCATTGGTTTGCCCCCAACTAAATCTGCTGCTTTTTCTACCATGCTACCCATTGTAATAGAGTGAGTAAACGTACCCGGTGCTTGTTGTGCTAACTCCTTTAACAACGGATTATTAAAATCTGTCATCTCAAAAAGTGTTAAATCGGTTGATATCTTAAAAGCTTTTTCAATAAATATTATTAACCCGAATGTTAATGAAGGACTAATTATTGCATTACTTATTGCAAATACAGAATTAATTAAAATAGTATCGTAGGAATCGAACCTTTCAAATCCAAACGCAATAATTCCGGTTAAATAGGCTCCTAATATATAATAAAACGACCTATATATTTGTGTTCTGTTTTTAATGTCTCTAACAGTATATGCTGCCAAAGCTCCCGCAACAATATGCATAACAGAAAAAATATAGTCGTTCCCTCTTAATCCGCCACAAATTAATGCGACTACTATTGTTCCATAAAATCCTATTCTGGAATCAAATATTATTGTTAATAACATTGATGCCACCGGAATGAAGACCAGATATTCAACCGGCGCCGAAGTATCAATCTGCATCATTAAAAATGTTATAAAACTTATTAATACTATTAAAATCATTAATAACAATACTTTGGAATTATCCCAAAATATCTTTTTTCTAAATAGATAGATATATATTCCAAAAACTGTTAAAATAATAATTACATGTAAAAACTTACCTATCCCTTGTATTATTATTCCGCCAAAGCCCAATTCATTTGCTTTTGCAATTTTGTAGGAATCTATTTTTTGTTTAATATCATTAGTTATTCGTTCGTGTTTACCAACAATTTTTTCTTTTTCGTTAACTATTCCAATATTTTTGCTAATTTTGTTTTCGGCAATTTTTTTTGCAACATCCGTTTCTTTTTCGCTATAAATAATATTAGGAACAATAAAGTTTGAGATATAATTTGTTGCTGCTTCAATTATATTTATATTGTTACTAAATTTGTTTTTAATGTATAGTTTAATAAAATTTTTTATGCTGTTACGGTCGTAATAAGAAGTTTTTTTAACTACGGTTTCAAACTTACCTTCTCTTAAACTAATCTCGTTAAATATAATTTTATTTAATTCCGTATCAATAACACCTTTGCTATAAATATCATCAATTAATGATTGATACAATAAAAAAAGCGAATTTAACCCTTTTGAACCCCTAAAAGAAATGTTTTTATCTATTTTACGTAAATTTCGTAAAACTTCATAGTCGTCATTCTTAAGTTCAAGCTTTCCTAATACAGGTAAAATACCGTTATTTAATTCGTTATCTATTGAAGCTGCTAAAAACTTAAAAGCATATTTGGTTGTATCTTGTACCTTGTTTTTAGTATCTTTGTTAACAAAAAAAACGGGTAATATTTTGTTTACTGCAATCTTTTTCTCTGCGTCAAAAACCTGTTGGTCTTTTAGTATTTCAAACGAAATGGAAGCAATTAAATCTTCTTTTATCCAAACAGAGCCGACATTAACTTCAGAATCTAATGTTTCTTCCTTCGGAAACATCAATATTATTAAAATAACCGAAATAAACATTATCAGTATCTTAATGCGCTTGCTTTCTTTAAGATGTTTATACGTTTCGGGAGAAATCATTTAAATTATTACTTAGTTAATAAAGCTATTTATTAAATTATCCAAATTATCCGTTTAGGAAAAATTTATCCGTTTTTGGCTTTAAGAACAAATTCTAAAAACTCGGCAACTCCGTCTTCGTTATTTGTGCGTGAAGTAACATAATCTGCCATTCTTATTAATTCCGGTACGGCATTTTTAACAGCCACTTTAAATGCACCTGTATCAAATAACGATCTATCATTGTACCAATCGCCAATTACAGCCGTTTCGGTAATTTTTACTTTAAGCAATTTTGCAAGTCTAAATAAACCGGTACCTTTACTACACCCTTGTTTTCTTACTTCAAGATAGTACTGACCGTGTATTCTTTGTGATTTATATTGAGCAGTATTTAAACCCCATGAATACGGAAAAGATAATTTACCCCCAACATATTTTAACGATTCCCGCATATCACCGGTCATAACAATTTCCAATACTTTTGAAGTTAATCCGTTAAATGAACTTACTTCTTTATACTCTGCACCAAATTTATCTAATAACTGCGGAATTAATGCATCATGCTCGGTATAATAAATAGCTTCATCATGGCATAATGCTATTTTAAGCAAATATTTATCTGCCAATGCTATGGCTTTTAAAACATGATTTTCTTTAACATACGAATGGAATAAAATTTTTCCTTCCGGATGTGTTTTTAACAGCGAGCCGTCTAATGAAATTAGAGGGGCTTGTAATTTTAAGGTTTCCGCATGTTCGGTAATTGCACTATGTAGTCTTCCGCTTGCAAACGAAAATATAACCCCTTTAGCCTTCAGCTTTTCCACCAAAGTTATGGTATCTTTTCCAACTTCGTTGTAATCGTTTAATAATGTTCCGTCTAAATCAAATAAAATTAATTTAAGGTTCTTAAGTCTGTTTAAATCCATCATTTATTACGCTTTGTTTCTTAATATTTAAATAAATTATTAATCCGCTAACAACAGATATTGCAAGAGCTATTAACCCCTGCAAATAATCTTTAAAGATTATTCTGCCTGTAGCAAATAAAGTCATATACACAACAATTACGCCTAATATCCAGTTCACAAACAACAATCCGTATCCTTTATCGGGAGTAATATCATTATATTTTTTTGCCATCTTTTTCCATCCAAAACCACCCGGGTGTATTTTAACATAAAATTTATGCAATGTTTCTTCAGTTTCGGGTTTAGTAATAAAAGTAACTACTAACCAAACAAAAGTAGTACCTATTACAATAGGGAACAACGTAATCGGAGATTCCATCCCAAATCCATATTTTGCAATAGGGTATATAATTAACGGGGCTATCATTGCGGAAATTTCGCTCCATGCATTAATTCGCCACCAATACCAACGTAATATTAAAACAGCGCCTAAACCTGCGCTTGCATTAATAATAAATTCCCAAGCTCCACTAATGGTATTTAAAAAGTATTTAGTAATTAATAACGAGGTTATTATCAAAATAAAAATAGATACTCTACTTATCATTATTAGGTGTTTTTCCGGTGCATCGGGCTTAATAAACCTTTTATAAAAATCGTTAATTATATACGAAGTACCCCAATTAAGCTGTGATGAAATTGTTGACATATATGCCGCAATAAAGACCGCTATCATTAACCCCAGTAAACCGGAAGGTAAATACCTAACCATTAATTTAGGGTACATTTTACCCGGGTCAACATAATTTTCAAAACTTTCATAAAAATCTTTATCTTCAAATCGTTTTGCTTTTTCCAACATAACAGGGTCTTTTATTTTATTTTCCAATAAAATATTTTGCGATTTTGCCTCGTTATACTTAACAAAAGCTGTTTTATATAATTCAACATCTTGTTTGCTTAAGTTGTATTTGCCTAATTGAGGGAATAAAACCAAGGCGCCCAAAGCAACAATAATCCATGGCCAAGGACGTAAACAGTAATGAGCTATTGTAAACCATAACGTAGCAAATAGCGAGTGTGATTCGTTTTTGGCAGACATCATTCGTTGTGCAATGTAACCACCGCCGCCCGGGTCAGCTCCCGGATACCAAGAAGCCCACCATTGAACACCAATATATGCAATAAACGCACCAACGGTAATTGCTAAAGTTCCTCCGTATATAGGTTCTGCCAAACTTGTACCTATATTTGGAGTA